>JAUIFT010000164.1 GCA_030430345.1 Calditrichia bacterium
TGTCTTCGTAATCATAAAGGGAGATGGCACTACGATCATTATCATTCTGTGCGTAGATGGACAGTCCCCAGAATTCCGGGTCATACGGGGGCGCAGTGTTCCATTCCCGCGGGGAATGCGAATCGTCTGTCACGTAAAAGGCGCTGTAGTTACCTGCCGGCAGGGAAACGGTTTCACGGATCATCCGGTTCTTTTCGCTGCCACCGGCATGGTCGCTGTAACGATATTTGAACTGCCATACTTTTTCACGGGTATCGGCGTTCATAATCCAGCCATAATCGTAGGTACCATCATCGCGGGCTTCACCAAGGGCGTAAACAACCACGTCCATATCTTTCTTCAATTTAAAACCTTGATTCTCATAGCGATCATCGCGACTGGCCAGCAGGGATACCATTGCTTTCTTCTGGATGCCTTCACGGTATGCTTTGGTTTCCGACTCATCATACCCACGGCCATCGCCCTTAACAGTAATCCGGAATTCTTCATAATCATCACGATATCGGCGGCGGCGATCATCGTCATCGTCATCATGACGACGGAAGAAGAAGCGGGTAATGCTCCAGCCATCTATGTTGTAATTTTCGGGAAAATAAGAAAAGTAAACTTCGTAACGTCCGCGATTGAGGGATACTCTGTCCTTGTATTCCCGCAGGCCACGATCAACCCAGCTGGAATTTGCATCAGTCAGTTCCCAGACGATTTCGCGGGTGTCGGCATCGAGAATCCAGGCACTGGAAGTGGACCAGCGGCGGCTTCTCTGGTGAGTGCCAAGCGCTTCAATTTCAATTTCCTGGTCGCTGCTCAGGCTAAATCCGGCCAGGTGAACTTCTTCCGGAATAATATCATCGATCGT
Organism: Calditrichia bacterium; assembly: GCA_030430345.1. The sequence goes on from JAUIFT010000164.1 coordinate 857, forward strand.
AACCAGTACATCCTGCGCTTTTAACTGAGAGGTGGTTATCATTCCCCCCACAAAAATAAGTAACATCAGTCTGATAGTAAATTTAGTGTTCATTACATCTCTCCGAGTTTATTTCTATTGCTCACGATATAACGAGGTTGATACAATATTGTTACATATAAATTTTCCGAAATCGTTATTTACCGGGTGCTGAGTACACCGGCTGCGAATTTCCTCCATGAAACTGACAAAGAATTTCAAAAACGCCCTTTAACAACACCCGAACCGATGGTTACTACCGATATCCTTTCGCCGCAGGATGGATTTATTCTCCATCCCGATTCATCGATTACTTTTGCCGGTTCCGCCAGCAATTATGGCAGCCAGGCGCTGGCGTTGGCTGATATTATCTGGACTTCCAGTAATGATCGGGGAGGTGGGGCGTGGAGTAAGCTGCAATGTGCCCGGTTTATCGCCCGAAAAACATCGCATTAGCATGATGATTACCAGCCATACCGGCGATAAGGAAGCGCGGTCGATTTGGTTGAATGTGCGGTGATGAGTGAAGATCAAATTTGTAGATGGACAAATGGGCAAATTTGCAGAAATGCTCACTTGTCTCTTTGGGATTTGCTCATTTGCTCATTTGCCCCCTGCGGTCCTACCAATTTTTGATCAATTAGCCACTGGGTTGTTTGCAACATGGATTCGGCATAAGTTTTCAGTTCTTTTGCTTCATCCGGATATTTGCTTCGCCAATCCGTCGGATCTTTTTCCTGGTAGCGATATAGCGACTCCCCTCCATTGGGACGCCCTACCCAAAAAAGCGAATCATTGATACAGCCCAGTTTATCATCCGCACTGAAAAAGATTTTCTCACGAGAATTCCGAAAGAGATCGATGCCCAGCGTGTTATTGATGAATGGCAGCTGCAATAAACCGAGGATGGTCGGGTAAAGATCAATTTGCCCTCCCAATCCATCCATCGTAACGTTTTCCTGCAGTTTGCCGGGTATGTGCACAACCAGGGGAATATGATGATAAGGCAAAGAGAGGTCGTAGAACGGATCAATATTACTGCCGTGATCTGCCACGAAGATAAAAATCGTATTTTCATACCAGTCACTTTCCCGTGCTGCCGCCATGAACTGCCCCAGCGCCCAATCGGCATATTCAACAATTTGCTGACGAATGTCCTCGCTATCCGCCCGAAAATCGATATTTTCCGGAATCACATAAGGGCCATGGTCGCTGGCAGTGAGGAACGTCGCGAGAAACGGCGCGCCCGCTTCGTGCAGCCGCTGCAGATGCGGCAAGGCAAAATTCAGCATATAATGATCCGGCACGCCCAGGGCGGTCAATACCTCGTCCGCCGGGTAATCCTTTTCACTAATAATTTCCTGAAAACCATTGGTGCTGAGGAAACCGCCCATATTATCGAACTGCTCATCATGGGTGCTAAAGAAAATAGTTTGATAGGCATGCTGCCGCAGCGTCCGCGCCAATCCGCCAAATGCCTGCATGCTCTCGGTTGTTTTCATGGGATGTTTGTTCAGGAGCGCCGGTAAGCCAAACAGACTGGAATAAATGCCGTTATAGGTGTGAATACCGGCTCCGTAAAAATTGCGGAAAAAATATGAGTGCGTCAGCGCTAAACTATCGAGATACGGCGTCAGGTTTCCGGGATTCCCGAAAATCCCCATCTTTTTTGCAGCCATATTTTCCATCAGGATCAGCACAACATTTTGCGGAGGAATTATTGTATCCGCTTCTACGGCCCTCGCTATTGGGGAGGCAAAACCACTGTCCGGCACGATGTTCAGGGAACGCTGCACATTTGCCAGGGCTATTTGATTATCCATCAACTTCAGCTGCTGATTTCCCGGCTTCCGGGCATCGACCCAGCTACGTAAAAAAGTAAATACCGGGTTGAGGCCAAGCTGATTGGGAAAGGCATAGGTGCTGAAAAATGCGGTACCCCAGCGGATCGGCGATTTCGCCGCTACTCTTCCCCGAATGCCGATAAACAGCAATAGCGCAGTAAGGAAACTGAGTATCAGCAATTTGCCGTAATATGCACCGTTCACCGGGTGTGGCCGATTTAAATATGCCGCCAGATAGCGTTTCATTAAGCGGGAAACAGCAAAAGCGAAGATACCAGCGAGAAGGAAGAAGAGCAAAAAGTAGGGGTAATAATGGACGTCCTGAAAAATCATCTTGCTTACTAATTCGGGGCTATCCGTCCATTTCAAGGCAGAAATGGTCAGCCGGGCATTGAAGTAGTTAAAATAGGGAATATCGGCGGCAGCGATAAACAGCCCAATGCTGTAGAATACCACCAGCAACCATTGCACAGAGCGCAGCATCCACACTGGCGCCTTTCCCCAAAACGCGAAGATAGACAGTAGCAAAAACGGCAATAGCAGGAAATAGCCACTCACCACCGTATCAAAGCGGAATCCCATCCACAACGCTTGCCAGATGATATTTCCCGGCACATCTGTCAGCTTCTCTCCATGTTGAAGAAGGAGGATTAAGCGGGGAATTGTAAATAAAATAATGCCGCAGAAATATACCGCAGACAGGAAACGAATGTGTGGCGGCAGCTTTTGAATGAGCTGTTTGAACATAAAATGATTGCGTTTTTAGTGAACTTTTGTATATATTATTTTGTTAACATTTTACCATTGCCGCTAAATATATGAGGAAAAACAGTTTTGTCGAAACTCAATATAAATTCCCTGCAAGCGATTAACGGGCGGGGCGCCGTCACCAATCCGCAAAACCGCTTCGATCACATTGATTACATTCCCTACGAAGAAGATATTATCGAATCGGAAATGCCTCCGGCAACTGCCGCAACAGAGTATTTTCGGGATAATACCAAATCGCTGATTTCCTACAACAGCAGCCCGGATATCCCTTTCGATGCCGGCATCAATCCCTACCGGGGATGCGAACACGGCTGCGCCTACTGCTTCGCCCGGCCCTACCACGAATACCTCGGCCTGTCCGCCGGTCTCGATTTCGAAACTAAAATATTCGTCAAGGAAGACGCGGCAAAAATTCTCCGCAAGGAGCTCTCCGCAAAAAAATGGCAGCCGCAACCGATCGCCATGAGCGGCGTTACCGATCCTTATCAGCCGATTGAGCGGCGGCTCGGCATTACCCGCAGCTGCCTGGAAGTGCTGGCGGAGTTTCGTAATCCGGTTGGGATTGTCACCAAGAACCACCTGGTTACCCGCGATATCGATTTATTGAAGGAGTTAGCGCAATACAATGCTGCCGCGGTGATGATTTCGCTTACCAGTCTCAATCCCCATCTCATTTCGGTAATGGAACCGCGCACTTCCCGCCCGCACCGCCGCCTGGATGCGATTCGCCAATTAGCGGATGCCGGTATTCCGGTTGGTGTAATGACAGCGCCGATCATCCCCGGCCTGAACGACCACGAAATTCCGGCAATGATTGAAGCGGCAGCGGCAGCCGGCGCCCAGTATTCCGCCTTCGTGATGCTCCGTCTCCCCTACGGCTTAAAAGATATCTTCAGCAACTGGCTGGAAAAACATTTTCCCGATCGCAAAGAGAAAGTGCTCAATCGCCTGCGCGATATTCGTGGCGGAAAGCTCAACCAAAATGAGTTTAAAGAAAGAATGCGTGGAAACGGCATTTTTGCCGAGCACATCAAAGCGATGCATCAGGCCGCTTGCCGGAAAGCCGGTATCAATGGCTATCGCCGTAAACTTTCCGCAGCTGCCTTTTGCCGCCCTTCCGAACGTCAACTTAGTCTTTTTTAATATTAAATGGGCAAATATGCATACATGCCCATTTGCATCCTTTCCTTTTGAAACAGTTTTATTTTTCTCCCGATATAAACTATCTTCTTAAAATTTATCGCTATATTACTGGTAGATAAAGAAAAATACTGATTAATCTGATACACTAATTGCAATTATAAAGGGCTGTAATGTTTCAACGAGACTACATCATGCGCATGGTCGAGCAACTAACACAAGCATTGGTTCAGCTTTTGCGCCAAAAGGCCGTCCATCAATACCATGAAGCGCAGGAAACAATTAACACCGCCAGCGCCACCATTTTGGGACTGGATATGAGCCTCATCCGAATACTTTCCGATGAACAGATTATCGATTTTTTTCGCAGTGATGATGATATTGATGCCGGCAAATGCCTGGTGGTTGCCGAACTACTATTTCACGACAGCGATATTATGGAGCGACAGGACAGCGACGATGATTTCAACTTCGGATATTTAAAATCTCTCAGTCTTTTCCTGAGCGCTTTTATCCAGGAGGGTGACCTTTTGGAAGCACAATACCAGGAAAAGGTTGCACAATTACAGGAAAAGCTAGCGGATTATTTTCTCCCCCAGCATGTTGAATATAAACTGTTCCGCTACTACGAACTGATCGGTCAGTATGATAAAGCGGAAAATCTTTTATTTGATTTAGCCTCCGTTTCCTACCCGGAAATCCAGCAGGAGGGCATCGCCTTTTTTCAACGCCTGTTGGATAAAGATGACGATGCACTCACCGCCGGAAATCTTCCCCGAAATGAGGTCATCGAAGGGTTGGCGGAGTTGAAAAAGCAAACCGCTGAAATTCCCCGCTAAACTTTTGACAATCAGAACATTGCCGTGATACCACATGTCGCCCCGCTGGGGCTGTTATTATCTCGCTGTTATATACAGATCAATCGCTCTGCCAGGAGCTATATGTTTGCGGAAATAAAAACTATCCATCGAAATTCCCCGCTAACCTCCTTGACAACCAGAACTTTCCCATGATACTACATGTCGCCCCGCTGGGGTTCCTTTGCCTCGCTGGTTTTCAGCAATCTTGTGCTCCGTTAGGAGCGATATATTTATAGAAAATTTTGCCATAAGAATATTCGCTCCGGCGGAGCGACATCTATTGCACGAATTAATTTAAGGAATTAATGCAACCATCTGTTTTCCACGGTGTCTGCTAGTATAAAAAGGATAATGACATGCAGAAAAACTCCCGGATATTCCTCATTGCCTTCGCAATCTTTTTCTTATCTAATTTTAATACCATATTCGCCCAAACTGAGAATGATGATGAAACTCTCTATCAGGAAATAGCCCGTATGGATAGCATCCTCTTCACATCCTTTAATAACGGTGATATTGAAACGGCAAAAAAAATCTTTGCGAAAGAACTGGAATTTTTTCATGATACTGCCGGTCTGACCAATTACGATCAAACCATTAACGGCCTGCAATCGCTCTTTCAGCGCAACGATGGGTTAAACCGGAGGCTGGTTGCGGGGAGTATGGAAGTTTTCCCAATCAAGGATTATGGGGCGATTCAGCTCGGTAAACATACATTCTGCCATCAAGAAAATGGCAAGGACGATTGCGGCACCTTCCGTTTTTTACACATCTGGCAAAAGATAGATGGAGAATGGCGGGTTACCCGCGTGGTGAGTTATGATCATTAACGTCGTGGAGAGGGTTCATGAATCCTATCTACGACGTTAATGATCATTTTTTCCTAAAAATATAACAAACATGATCCCCTCCGCACCAATCCGGTAATCGGGTCGCCAGGGATCGGTCCAGCTTCATCAGGCGGCTGGTTAACGTCCCGCTAAATCGATCCGGATGGTATTGGTCGGGAGTGGGCAGCAGTGGACA
>JAUIFT010000165.1 GCA_030430345.1 Calditrichia bacterium
TGATCAAGAATGCCCTCTACCGAGAAATCTTTTACCTGCGCACCAAACTTTGTGCTGTGCAGGGAGACATCAAAACCTTCAATATTGTCGACACCGTTACGCCCTTCCAGTAAACCTTCCCAGAATTCTTTAACGCTGTTACCGATGGCGGTTATAGCGCCCATACCGGTAACTACAACTCGTCTTTGCATAACAAATTCCTTAATTTTTTACCAATATCCTTTGATATATCGCGGAAAACACACTTATCTCAAAAAGCACTTTACCGAATCATATGACTCGGTAAAGTTTTTAAAGCGATACATGTCCGGGATAATTTCCGGTTTAGTCGGCATCTTTCATTACTTTGCTCAGATACTCCATAGCCTTAACAATATTCGTAATCTCCTGAGCGTCTTCATCGGGAATCTCTACGGAGAATTCTTCTTCGAAAGCCATTACCAATTCAACTGTGTCGAGAGAATCTGCGCCGAGATCATCAATAAAATGGGCCTCATCGCTAATTTTATCTTCTGCTACGCCCAACTTGTCGACGATAATTTCTTTTACTTTCTGCTTTAATTCTGCTGACATAATTCCTCCTACTTACTTTAGGTATTAAATTAAAAGAGCCTCAAATTTAATGATTGCGAATTAAATTAAAACAATTTTTAAAAATAATTCAATTTTTTCTTACATAAACGCTTTAATTCTGTCAAGTATTAGTCTATTAATAAAAGGCTTAGATCATTACCATTCCACCATCAACATTGATGGTCTGCCCGGTAATATAATCTGCTGCATCGCTGGCCAGGAAGGTTGTAACACGGGCAATATCGGAAACACTCCCAAGGCGATTCAATGGAATTTGCGTCAACAAACCTTCGCGGGTTTTCTCATCCAATACGTCAGTCATATCCGTTTCGATGAATCCCGGTGCGATGGCGTTACAGGTAATACCACGGGTTGCCAGTTCTTTCGCAACGGATTTTGTCAATCCGATAATGCCAGCTTTTGATGCGCTGTAGTTTACCTGACCGGCATTGCCGATCTGCCCAACCACGGAAGTGATATTAATAATCTTGCCACCCCGTTGTTTCATCATCAGGCGGGTAATACTTTTAACGCAATTGAAAGTCCCTTTGAGATTAATATCTACGACGGTATTCCAGTCTTCCTCTTTCATTCGCATGATCAGGTTATCACGGGTAATACCGGCGTTATTCACCAGAACGTCGATACGGCCATATATTTCGGCGGTTTTATCAATCAATGCCTGGGCATCTTCCATTTTGGAAACATCCGCGATAACAGCGCTGGCTTCTCCACCGGCGGCGCGAATTTCTTCACAGACTTCATTTGCCCGTTCTTCATTTCTTCCGGAAACAACCACTTTTGCCCCACAGCGGCCAAACTCCAGGGCTATTTCTTTTCCGATTCCTTTCGTAGAACCGGTAACGATTACGATTTTATCCTTCAGATTCATTATTTATTCTCCATCTGTAGATCATCTGTTTTTCCGACTACCGTACAGGCATATTGGCGATCGGTTCGCTTCAGCAGTCCCTGTAATACTTTGCCGGGACCAACTTCATAAAAGTTTTCACAGCCATCGGCGATCATATTGCGCAAAATTTCTTCCCAGCGCACCGGGGCCATCAGCTGTTGTTGCAGCAGTTCACGGATTTCAGCCGGGTCACTTACCGGCTGTGCTTTCACATTACTGTAAACGGGAACCTCCGCGGTGCGAATCTCCACTTCGTTTAACGCGTCCACCAATCCGGTCAGGGCGTCTCCCATAAGCGGAGAATGAAACGCACCGCTAACCGGCAGTTCCTTCACCATCCGCGCGCCGTTTTCCTTGGCCAGCTCCATCGCCCGGTGAACGCCTTCGATGCTGCCGGAAATGACAATTTGTCCCGGGCAGTTGAAGTTCGCCGGTTGTACGATACCGGCAGATGCCGCCTCTTTACATACTGCTTCAATATCCTCCGTCGCCATCCCCAGGACTGCAGCCATGGTGCCGGGATTTTTTTCACCCGCCGTCTGCATTAATGCACCGCGGATTTTTACCAGCTTTACACCATCTTCCAGGCTAAGTGCGCCGGCACTTACCAGTGCGGAATATTCGCCTAAGCTATGGCCGGCTGTAGCATCGGGACGAAGACCTCTTTCTTTTAGCAGCGCATCTACAGCCACGCTATGGGTAAAAATCGCCGGTTGCGTATACTGGGTTTGCATCAAGGTTTCCATCGGCCCCTGAAAACAAATCTCTTTTAATGCGAATCCCAGGATGTCTTCACTTCGGTCAAATATTTCTTTTACTTTCGGATAGGCTTCGTAAATATCCTGCCCCATTCCGACATATTGCGACCCCTGTCCGGGAAATAAAAATGCGGTCTTTCCCATCAAGCATCTCCTCAATTATTTATTCTGTCATTCAATCTTAATTTCAGATTATATCGCCCATCTTAACAACAGGCTTCCCCAGGTAAAACCGGCACCGAAGGCAGCCATCACAACGATATCATCTTTTTGCAGTTTGTTGCTATGGACAATCTCAGATAGCGCCAGTGGAATTGTTGCCGCGGTTGTATTACCGTAACGGTCGATATTGATCACTACCTGCTCGGGGTTGAGCTTCATCCGCCGGGCGGCGGCATCGATAATGCGAAGGTTGGCTTGATGCGGGATAAAAAACTTAACGTCATCGCCAGTCAGATTATTCCGTTCGAGGATCTCAGCGGAAACATCCGCCATTCCTTTTACGGCAAATTTGTAAACTGTTTTTCCATCCTGGTAGATATAGTGAAGGCGATCGTCGATCGTCTGATGAGATGCCGGGTTAAGGCTACCGCCGCCGCGCATGTGAAGGTGGTCCTGGCCGCCACCGTCAGATTTTAAAATCGAATCTATGACACCAATGCTGTCGGTGCCGGCACGATCATCTTCCCGTGCTTCCACCATTACTGCCCCGGCAGCATCACCAAAAAGGATGCAGGTGGTACGGTCGGTATAATCGACAATGGAACTCATCTTATCCGTGCCAACAACCAGCACTTTCTCATATTTGCCGGATTCGATAAACTGGGCAGCGGTAGAAAGCGCGTAGACAAATCCGCTGCAGGCCCCATTCAAATCGAAGCCCCAGGCATTTTTTGCCCCGAGATCTTCCTGGATCAGGCAGGCGGTGCTGGGAAAAAACATATCCGGTGTTACCGTTGCAGTGATAATTAACTCGACGCTTTCCGGATCGACATCTGCATGTTCCAATGCCATCCTGGATGCTTGGTGCCCCATATAGGAAGCCCCTGTTTTCCCTTCAAGCACCCGGCGCTCCTTGATTCCGGTGCGGGAGACGATCCACTCGTCGTTGGTTTCTACCATTTTTTCTAAATCTTTATTGCTGAGCACTTTGGGGGGTACATAGTGCCCTACGCCTGTAATAACTGCTTTTCTCCCCATGTCAGCCCTCTTGTTCTTAGTTCATCTTCAATATGTTTATTAACCTGCTTCTCGCCCATAATTCTTGCCACGTGAACTGCATTTTTTAATGCTTTTGCCGTTGAACTGCCATGGCAAATAATTGAAATACCATCAATACCAAGCAATGGCACACCGCCGTATTCTTCATAATCATAACTGCGTTTCAAGGCTTTAAAAGCCGGCCGCATAAAAAAGGCGCCTGCCATTGAGAGCAGGTTTTTCTTAATTCTTATTTTCAGACTTCGGCTAAAAACGCCAACGATACTCTCGGCAAACTTTAGCAGCACGTTTCCGGTAAATCCGTCCGTGACAATAACATCCGCTTTGCCATTCAACACATCCCGTCCTTCAACGTTGCCAATAAAACTGGGCAGATGCTTTTCCATCAACTCATGCGTTGCTAACGTCAGTTCATTTCCCTTTTTCTTTTCTTCACCAATGTTCAGCAAACCGATTTTCGGAGAAGGAATCTCGGTAAAATATTCCATAAAAATACCTCCCATCAAACCAAATTGCAGGAGGTTAATCGGTTTACAATCGGCATTCGCGCCGACATCAATCAGTAAAGCAACCCCTTCTTCCCATGGCAGGAAAGCCCCCAGGGCCGGGCGTTGAACGCCTTTAACTCTACCAAGGATAAAGAGGCTGGCAGCCATTTGCGCACCGGTGCTGCCGGCACTAACAAATGCATCGGCTTTACCATCGCGAATCATGCGGACGCCTTTTACCATCGAGGAGTCTTTTTTACGACGCACAGCAGCAGCGGGCTGTTCATCCATTCCGATGACTTCCGAAGCATGAACAACTTTTATATTTTGGGGAGGCATATACCGGTGACGGGCAAGTTCTTCTTCAATTGCAGCTTTATCACCGACCAGAATGATCTGGTCCTTGCCCCGGGTTTCTCTATCATACAAAACCGCCCCTTGAACAGGGGCGTGCGGAGCAAAGTCACCACCCATAGCATCAACAACTATGCGCACAAAAACTCCTAACGGCTAAGGATTATTCTTCGCCTTCGAAAACTTTCTGGCCTTTGTAATATCCGCATTTCGGGCAGGCATGGTGGGGTAATTTTTTTTCACCACAATTGGTGCAATCAGATAAACTCGGTGGGTTGATACTGTTCATCCAGTGTGCACGACGCATATCGCGCTTGGATCTGGATACTTTTCTTTTAGGATTGGCCATGACAGGTCTCCCGTTATTTTCTATCTCTGTACTTTAGTGAACGTTAGCAATACTTTGGTCTTTTTATTTTTCTGCTCAGACCAACAATATACTTATTTTATTAATGATTTCAATTTTTCCCAACGTGGATCGATCGGTTTTTCGCCACATTGACATTTTTCTTTATTTAAATCGACACCGCAGCCGGAACATAGCCCTTTGCAATCATTTCTGCAAATATTTTTGATCGGTAAAATCAGTAACAATTGCTCAACAATATCGTTATTGAGATCGACCTCCACGGTCTCTTTGTCCACATGAACGACATCGTCTTCGTTCGTTTCCAGTCGGTCCGGGCCGATGTGAAAGAGCAGGTTTTTCTGCGTATCTACCGGCGCTTCAAATGCTTTCAGACATCTGTCACATTGATAGGAAGCGGTTGATTTTATCTCTATCCGGCACTGTATATTCTGGCTAAACTTGTTTAATTCGACCGCAATTTGCAGCGGCGTGCGGTAGATATCCTGTTTCTTAAAATTAAGGGATTCAGTGTTTATTGTATCTTCAAAACGGTGAATCCCATCGGTTAAGTGCAAAATTGGTATTTTCATAACAGACCCCGAATTTAATTCTAAGGGCTAATCTTGTCAAGGTCTTTATGATTTCCAATAGTTTTATTTTCCTGCGAACAAATTATATTTGGCTTGAGATAATTGAAATTATAGATTTTATTTCTGCAGATGCGATTCAAATTTTTCAGGCAAATTCTTAATAAGACTTCGAATCTCCGACGATCATAGAAAGGTGCCGATTATGTCTATCACTCAGCTTAAAGCCAGCAAACTTCGCCGTCAGTTTTCCAGCAAAACGTTTTCTTTTAAAACGACAGACGACCTCTCTCCACTGGGGACCATTATCGGCCAGGACCGTGCCCTGCAGGCATTGGAACTGGGCTTGGAAATGCGCGCTTCTGGATACAATATTTTTGTTACCGGCCAGCCGGAAACCGGCAAGACAACCATCATCGAGAAATTTCTGCGGGATTATGCCAGCAAACAGCCGACACCGGACGACTGGTGCTATGTCTATAATTTTTCCGAGCCGGATTCCCCGACCGCTTTAAGCCTGCCGGCTGGTGAAGGGAAAAAATTTATGCAGGCGATTTCCGAGTTGATCGCCACCTTAGAACTGGAAATCAAACGGGCATTTACCAGCAAGCATTATGAAAATCAGCGCACTGGCATTACCGGTGAGATCAGCCAGAAAAAAAGAGACCTTCTCCAGGAAATGGAAAAAAAAGCCCTCGCCCGCGGTTTGCAGATCAAACCAACTTCCATGGGATTCCAAACCATCCCGATTCATAATAATGAACCATTGAGCCAGGAAGTTTTCCATTCGCTTTCTGAAGCCGAGCAGAAGAAAATCAGTGAAAGCGTTCAATCGATGGAAGCGGAGATAAGCAACATTCTCCGGGAACTGGCCAAGCTGGACATTCAGGCTCAGAAAGCGCTGATGCAGTTGGATAAAGATGTCGCCAGTTTTGTCGTCGAGCAATACGTTAACGAGATCAAACAGGAGTATCGCCAATTTCCGCAAGTGCTCTCTTACCTGGAAGATGTATGTAAAGATATTGTTTCGAAAAGCAATCATTTTAGCGGAGAAAGCAGTGAGCAGGAAGGCGGAGAAAATCCTGCCGCAAAAGAAGCATTCCTGAAGCGTTACCGGGTAAATGTGGTTGTCGACAACAGTAATATGAAAGGTGCACCGGTTATTTTTGAAACGAACCCAACCTACACAAACCTGATCGGGCGCATCGAAAAATTCCCGGTATCCGGC
>JAUIFT010000166.1 GCA_030430345.1 Calditrichia bacterium
TGCCACGAAATCCGCTTGCCATTGACAACTGGTTTCGCTATGTTTTATTTATGGGCGTGCCGATCACTTCCGCCCGGGCTCCACGCTTCCGGATTTGTAGATGCCCTGTTTTACTTTCCGGTTATCATTCCTTACAATCACGACAGGCTTTTTACCCGCTAAAACATCAGAGGATTTTATGGCCAAAATCAGCGTTCATCGTCAAATTAATGCACCGGTGCCGGTTGTTTTTAAAGCAGTCTCGGATATCGGGAATTTTCCGAATATCAGTGAAGAAGTTATCAAAATAGAATTTCTCACTGATCAACAGAGCGGTGTCGGTACTAAATTCCGTGAAACCCGCCTCATGAAGAACAAGGAACATCTCACCGAGCTGGAAGTTACTGAATACACTGAGGATGAGCGCATTCGAATGGTTACCGATAGTCACGGCACTATTTGGGATACGGTCTTTACCGTGACACCTTCTGAGAGCGGCTGCGAATTACTGATCGCCATGGATGCCCGTCCCCACAAGCTGATGCCGAAAATACTGAATCCCTTCTTGAAAGGCATGTTCCGGCGCGGCATGGAAACTTATATCGATACTTTAAAATCCTACTGTGAGGCGCAAACCGAGAATGTCAGCAGCAACGCTTAGCGGCGATATACTGTCTATCTGTCTCCTTTTTGCCAATGGCGACATTCGGACATCGCTGGCGGAAATAATTCAGCGGGCGGAAAAATTCCAGGAAGAACAACAACGTAATTTCGGCATCTCTCCCCACGACTTTCGCGGACTTTTACAATCGCTGGTGATACTTGAACTCGGTTTACGGCGCGTTGGGGAAGATATCGGGACGATATTGTTATCAGAAATTATCACCCCGATGCTCAGCTATCACGATGCTTATTTTAATGATGAAGGCGAGCATTGGTGTGGAGACGATAAAGCAATCGACGACGACAATTCAATCTTATCCTGGTTTGGCTATTCCGAAAGCGAATACCGGGAAAAACAGGATCAGAAACGCCGCTTGAAAGCATTTTTTCTCGGCGCCGGCGATGCTGTTATTATCCCGGGCAAAGTTCGCCGGATAATGAAACAATTGAAGATCGATGAAAATATTTTGCAGCACTGTTCCCGGCCAATGGTTTGATTTACTTAAAAATTTATGGGAGGCGTTATGAAAAAACCGGAAATCGAATATCCCTGCGAATGGTCCTACAAGATCATTGGGAGCGACAGCTATTTAATTACCAGCAAAGTTTCCGAGATTTTAAAAGATCACGATTACCGGCTGGATGTTTCCAACCACAGCAGAACCGGTAAGTTCGTTTCCTTTAACTGCTCTCTGGAGGTGGCCAGTGAACAGGAACGAAATAAGATTTTCCAGCAGCTTCAGCAGATTCCCTCGGTAAAGATGATCATTTAGCGGTTAAATGATTATGTAGTAAGATTTTCACACCTGTGGCCACAACTCACATTTACAACTGTTCTTCCAGTAACCCGCGAAAACCATCTTATTGTTCTTAAAAGGCTTACATCTATAAAAAATGAGCACCTCAGTTGGCATGATTTATGGTTATCCAATATTGATCCGGTTAAACAAAAGGGTGTATAATCATATCATTTCATTTCATTTCATAAACTTGAGGAGAAATTATGGTGAGGAATCAAATTCGCGGGTTATTTTTTAGCTTCCTGATGTTAACGACTATTTTTAGCAGCATGCTGCCGGCACAGAATGCCGGGGGCGATTTCTTAAACGAAGCGCCACTTTCCCCCATTCCGGAAGAGATGACCTTTGAGGAATATCAGGATATGAATCGCCGCCTGACGGTTGGACTGGCGCTAGCTGCGGTGCCGCTGCCGGGCATGATTCACTTTTACGCCGGGGAGAAAAAGACCGGCTGGCTACTGCTCGGTACTGCCGCAGTTGGGGTAGGCAGCATTATTGCCGGCGTTTCCATGGCCGATGAAGGCGATTTTCCCGATTCGGATTTTGATTTGCTGGTTTTAAATCCCGGCGATGAAGACAGGGAGCGCCGTTTTGAGCAGGTGCCGGTAAAAATAGAAGGGGCAGACACCATCTTTCGGTTGAAAGAAATGCATCGTGAGCCGGATGATGCCGGTGCAGTACTGATCGCCGCCGGAGCCGCGATCCTCCTTTTCGATATCGCTTACGATTTTATCCACGGTATTCGAACCATCGAGCAGAAGCGGGATAGAGTCCGTTTTAAATATGGCAAAAAAATGCAGTTTGGCATGCGCCCGGAGTTTGATTACCGTAAACAATCGGTAGGTCTGGGGCTGGCAGTAAGATTTTAAATTACATTATCAGAGTTTAAGAAACAAAGAGATTGCTTCGTCGCGTACTCCTCGCAATGACGATAAACCGAGTATGTCATTGAGAGAAGCATGCGACGAAGCAATCTCCTGAGTAGAAAGTTTTATTTCACATAAACCATTTTCAATTGCTGGAAAACATCGCCGCCATTTAGTACCGCAAAGTATACGCCGGAAGGCATCTGGTTGTTGTAGCGGTTGCGCCCATCCCACTGAAAGAGGCGGATGCCGGCGGGGAAAGAGCCGCGGGACAGCGTATTAATTTTTCGTCCGCTAATATCATAAATAGCCAATTCTCCCTGAACGGCGCTCCCCAATTCAATCTCCAGTTTAATAACACCATTGAAGGGATTGGGATAGCCGGCTATCTGGACAAACTTTCGGGGGATTGCTAATTCCGGCGACTCAATGCCAACAATTGTCGGAACGTAAATTTCTACGCTATTGGTGGGGAAATTCGCATTACTCCCATATCCACCGGCAACATAAATGGTATCATTCAAGGTTTGGGCCGTCATGCCAATCCGTGCTGCCGGGAAAGGATCGGCTGCACTAATCTGGCCGGTCGCGAAGTTATAGATTTCAACAATTTCGCTGGCCCCTCCCGGGGTCACACCGCCAATCAGAAAGAGACTGTCTCCCAGCTGGGCCGTCGCCCCGTTTCCCCGGGCAACCTGCAGCGTTGGAGATATACTCCAGTTAAAATTCCAGGCCCCGTCCACGCTGGCTGTATAGCCGTTATTCAGCGGCACATTGGCAACGCCGCCAAACAGAAAAACTTCATTATTGCGCGCGGCGGTGAACATATGGCTCCGGGGGGAGACAAAGTCGCCGGAGGCTTCTTCCCAACGGAGATTTTGCGTATCGAAATATTCGATGTCATTGATATATGATGCGCTTTCCTCGAAGCCACCGATGGTGCAGAGCGTACCGTTCAGCAGGAACATGCGGTGCCCGCGGCGTTCTTCTTTGAGGTCCTCCCCAAAAATCCAGTTGTTACCGGCAGGGTTATAAATTTCAACCGTTTCAATGATTTCCCCCTGATCATCAAGGCCGCCGGCGAGATAAATTTGTCCGTTAAAAACCCCGGCAGCGGGATCCAGACGCGGCGTATGGAAACTGGCCAGGTTCGCTTCCCATGCTCCACTGGCCGGATTATAG
Organism: Calditrichia bacterium; assembly: GCA_030430345.1. The sequence continues at coordinate 3,491 of JAUIFT010000166.1, forward strand.
CGCTCTATAGTATTCAAAATAGCACCATTGGTAGAGGCGCCGCCAAGCACATAGATAAAGCCATTATGAACCACAGACGCCGCACCATATCTCGCGGTGTTTAAAGCCGGCCCGGATTTCCATTCTCCGGCCTGCACAGTGCCAAGGCCGAATAATACAGCGGCCAGCAGTGTAACAACCGCCAGTTTGCCCAGTCCGCTCAGCTGACTGTAAATTTTAAAATTACCCGCCATTTTCCTCTTCCTACTTTTGATCCAGTCCCCATTCTTTAATTCGATATTGCAGCCAGCGGCGGGACACACCTAAAATTTCCGCTGCTCTGGTACGATGATTGCCGGTCATTTCTAACGTTTCCAGAATCGCTGCTTTTTCCAGATCCCGTAAGGTTTTTCCGCCGATGTCATTCACGCGGGTGCGGCTCAAATTGAACAGCGACGGGGTAATAACTGCTTCCGAGCATAATATGACAGCCCGTTCGACGGCGTTAATCAGTTCCCGAATATTTCCCGGCCACTGGTACTCTCGCAACAGCTTTAATGCCGATGCGCTAAATCCCTTGATATCTTTACCATTTTGCCGGGCGAATTTCTTCAGAAAGTGATTGGCCAGAATGACAATATCTTCCCCGCGGTTGCGCAGGGGCGGCATATTAACGCTAATGACGTTTAATCGATAGTAGAGATCTTCCCGAAAATTTTTATTGCGCACTTCCTTCCAGAGATCCTTGTTCGTCGCCGATACCACCCGCACATTTACCTTGCGGATTTTCGCCTCCCCGACCCGCTTGATCTCACCCTCCTGGATCACGCGGAGCAGTTTGGTTTGAATATTCATGTTGATATCACCGATTTCATCGAGGAAGATCGTACCACCGTCTGCTTCTTCGAACAGTCCCGGCTTATCTTCGATAGCCCCGGTAAACGCTCCCTTTTTATGACCAAACAATTCGCTTTCCAGCAAACTTTCCGTTAAGCCGCCGCAAAAAACCGGTACAAATAATTTCTCGCTCCGGCTGGAGTGATAATGCAGCGCCCGCGCGACCAATTCTTTCCCCGTACCGCTTTCCCCCTCGATCAATACCGAGGCGGAAGAGTCCGCGACTTTGGTAATCGTTTCCAGAATCTCCTGTATTTCGGCGCTTTCCCCGATAATCTCCGGAAAGATGCCGCTGTAGGATATCTGCCGTTTCAACTGGCGATTTTCCGAAGCGAGCGCCTCCAGCCGCCGCAGGTTTTCAATCGATAATGCTGCCTGCCGGGCGAATGCTTTCAGGAACTGCAGACTGTCTTCGGTAAAGCGGTCCGCATCGGTGCGGCTATCCATATATATCGCCCCGATCACCTGATCGTTAATAACCATCGGGGTACAGGCAATCGAGCGAATTTGCTGCAGAATAACGCTGCGCGCCTCGGAAAAACGTTCGTCGCTGGTAGCATCAAAGGTTAACACCGGTTCGCCGCTTTTCAACACATCGTTTACCACGCTGCTGGAAAGATCAGTAATGCCGGAAATTGTTTCCTGGGTAATATTGCGCGCAGTCACTGCCTCGAACCCGGAGGATTTTCCTTCCCCCTTCAGCAGAATAAATCCGCGCTCGGCCTGCAGGACGTCCATAGCAATATCCATCACCTGATCGAGTAAATCGCTGCTGTCCTGGGCGTTATTAAATGCTTCTGTTATATTTAATAAGGCGTCAAACGGATTTTTCTCCGGCATAGCACCCTCTCTTTTATTGCACACTCAAGGTTGTTTTCACCGAGCGGCTGCGATTGCCGAAATCATCGACGACATAAAGCACCCAGTAGTAGTCGTCCGCGGGCAAATTCAGCGCATCGGTATATTCGAATGATGTCTCAGTCGCTGGAATATCGGTAATTTCCACCACTGGCGGCACCGGTACCAGCAAATTCGGATATATTTCAATCGTATAGCTAAATGGAAAAGGCAAGGCGACCGGGGCCCAACTGAAAATAAACGGAACGGTGACCGGCGAATTGGGAGGACTGGTATTCGGTTGCAACATCGTTGGCGATTCCGCGATAATCCGGGTAATAAAATAAACATCGGAGTTTACCGTATCCTGAACCGCATCCCGCGCGGCAAACCGAATCGGCTTTCCGACCAGGGCGGAAAAGATATTGAGACTGCCAAAGCGAATCCGCTTAAAAAAACGCTGCTCACCGGCGGCGGAAACCGGCAGTAAAGTATCGGTGATGCTCGCATCGGGAATGTGGAACCAGGCGGTTTCCACTTCCCCGGGATTATCGGCATCGCTAACGGTAATATCAAGATTGAGGAAATATTCATCCGGCGGGGTCAGTACGGCTTCATGTTCCGTGGTAATCTTCACCTGCGGGAAGGCCGGCAAAGCATTTAGTTTGAAAGTCACCGTGGTATCCGTCATTCGGCTTAGCTGCAGTGTATCGCTTGCAAAACCAGGCGCCTCGCATAACAGCGTATGGGGACCCTCGCTGGAGATATTCTCTATGATAAAATTTCCGTTCATATCACTTCTTGCCAACAAGTTACCGGGCGTCAGGGCTATCAGGGCGTTGCCAATACCGTTGCTGTTATACAACCGTTCCACTTTTCCCTGAAGCGTCAGGGAAATTTCCGGGTTTAGCGCCGGGTCCATTGGATTAATTCGCGGCGCATCGGAAATACATCCTAAAGCTGTCAATGCGAAAATAATGCCAAGCGGTATCCAGAATTTTTTCATCATTAGTATCAGCCATCCGGTCATTTCGAAAGGTTCTCAAGAAGTTGCAAATTACTTCCCCAGCCAGCGTAAAAGCAAGTTTTATACGGGAGAATTCCTAAATCGACAGCGTTTGCGTATTTTTCAAATGAGTAATTCGGTCAGTAAATTTTAGTATTTTTGCCAACATAAACAAACGTGCGGTGCAGATTTTGCGCGATTGTGCATAGATGTAACGCTGATTTATTCCGGATTATCCCTGAAAAGATAAATTTAAC
>JAUIFT010000167.1 GCA_030430345.1 Calditrichia bacterium
GGGTCAGGCGAAAACCACTGGTATTGGTGTCGGAATTGTGCAGGCCGCTGAACGGGATAATCGAGCCTTCCCCGGGAAAATTCAGCCAGGCCGGCACTACCGCGCCGGGGTTGGCATCGTTGTATTCCCGGCGGAAAAACATATGGAGATTATTGCCCATGGTATACCGTATGGAGGCGTCACTTTTTGAGAGATTGTCCACCGCCACGTAACCGCCGTCGCCTTCCTGATTGAAGAAATCCATCTGAAAAAAGCTGAACAAGCGGGCATCCCGCCACAAGATCGGGGTTAGCGTATCGGCCGGTAACACTTGCTCTACCGAGCCGACATCCTGGGTGCCGCCAATGAAGACATCGTTATGGGAATCGTAGCCGATCGAATACATTTCCGAGATGCGTAAGTTGCCATTCAGGGAAGACCAGCGGCGTATTTCATTGACTCGCGGCGATGACAGTTTGTAGATGCCGCCATCGTCTGCTTGATAGATATTGCCGAGAACATCGAATTTGATATCGCGGGAATCCGCATGGGGAGAAGTGCCTCCGGTAAAACTGCCCACCAGCGGGGTCCACATCTGTCCCAGTTGCTGGGAAAAATCGCCGATAAACAAGCGGCCGGAGTAATCCACCGTGCCGCTGGCGGTGGGAATGATCCAACCGGGCTGACGGTCGCCGCCAAGATAAACAATCTGGGAACTATTCGGATCAGCGGCGAGGGAAAAGTGGGTGGCGGATTGCTGCCCGGGAAAAGGTCCGACATTATTACCGATAAATGGCAGACCTTCGTAGGTGGTAGGCATGAGCATCAAATTCCAGGATTGACCACTATCGCTGGAACGCAGCACAGACGCGGTGCTGCCGGAGGAAAGCGCCACATACAGCGGACTCTGCCCATTCGCATCGCTAGTGGCACTCATCGCCAGTTTTATCGAAGTGGGATTGAGTGCAAGCGGATCGGGAATATTAGCGGTTGCCTGCCAGGTGGCGCCGGTATCGGTGCTGCGAAAAACGCCGGAGCCGGGAATGGCGGCAAAAAATTGATTGTTGTTATTGGGATCGCCAACCAGGGAAGTGGTATTCCCGCCGATGGCAACGCTGAAAGTCGCGCCGCCATCGGCACTGCGAAAGAGTGCGCTGGTTGTGGCAACAAGAAGCACCGGATCATTGGCCGGGGTTGCCGCCACTGCCGCCGGAAGGATGGTGCGGATCGGGCGTCCGGCAAGTAAGCTATCCCCGATGATCTGCCAGCTGTCCCCACCATTCACCGATTTGTAGATGCCAATTGCCGGACCACCGCGGCGCGCGCCACTGCTGAAGGAGCCGGTGCCGGCGTAAACCGTGCGAAAATTTTGATCGAGCGGACTGAGCGCCACCGCACCAATAGCCAGGCTGGGCATCTGATCGGTTAGCGGCGTCCAATTGGGAGAAGCTGTATTTGCGGTTTCCGTGCGCCAGACCCCGCCGTTCACTGTGCCGATGTAAAGGATATTGTTCTTTAGCGGATGGGGAGCAATGCTGGTGACTGCCCCGGCGACCGGGCGATTGTCCATCCCTTCCACCTGACCCATGTGAATGGGGCCCGGTCCCTGCTCCCGCCATTCCGGATTACCCGGCGGATTTAATTCGCAAACGCAGGAAAGAAATATTTGTGCGGAAAGGAAAAGGAATAAAGATATTTTAATGAGGATTTTACGAAGACGATTCGGTGTTGTCATTTTATGACCCCGGTCTTTTGTCCAACCCAATGTTAGCAAAAAAAATCTGGAAATGAAAAATCTGCTTGCGGATTAATGCTAATGATCCGGGTTTGGGATATGAATTGTATGATACGTGTGGCGCTTTTTTCTATTGTACATCTTTTTTGTCGATATTTTATCCTGGGAAATGGATGTTTTTCTTGGGATACCACCCGCCCGGGACGACAGTCCCGGGCTATTTTGAATGGCCCGGGCGGGCTGATCGTTTTTTTAGATTAATTGTTATTAAGATGCTTTTGGAAGAAGTCAAAGACCTTTGCTTTGTACTGATCGCCGCCGGCTTTCCAGAGGCCGTGATGATCTGCGCCGGATACCGGGTACCACTCTTTATCCGGGGAAGCGAGGTTGTTAAAAATTCGCCGCCCATAATCGATGGAAATTTTTTCATCGGCATCGCCGTGGATCAGCAGGATGGGCTGGAAAATTTCTCGTGCGGATAGTTCCGGGTGAATGGTAAAAGGCTGGAAGTTCGCGAGTTCGCCGGCCCGCTGCAGGGCGGCATCGGAAATGAATCTAAATCCGATACCGGTAACGCGCGCCATGTAATCCCGGGCGGTTTCCGGAAAAGCGGCAAATGTACTCTCAACAATACCACTGCTGATGCGCGGCTCCACTGCCATCGCCTGCAAAGCGACCGCCCCGCCGAATGAATTTCCCCATACCGCAAAGCGCTGTTCATTGCCGAACCGTTGCTGCGCAGCATCAATAATGGCGGAAAGGTCGTGTTTCTCATAATATCCGTAGGTACAAAATCTTCCCCCGCTTTCGCCGTGGGCGCGGGAATCGTAAATGATCGCATTATAACCACTGTCCGCCAACATCTCCGCTACGCCAAGTTGGTGCTCTTTGCAACTGGCAATACCGTGTAGTATAATAATTGTTGCCTTGCTGCTATCCCCATTAGCCCGGATGTACCATCCCTTCAGGAGAATGCTGTCCGCTACCTGAACATCGAAGAGAGAGGCCCGCAAGCCGTAATCTGCCGGCGTTATTTTATCCCGATGTTGGCGAAGTTTTTCCGGGGTGATGCGTGGCGGCTGAAGCAGCGCGTACGGAGCAACATGCTGAATGCCGATGTAGCCGGCGATTGCAGTGAATGTAATGGTGATTGCCAAAATAATGATGCGCTTTTTCATGATTCTCGCTAATAAACGTGTAACGCCTTCTGGCCGGATATCATCCAATCGATAAATTAAAGATAATCTGATTAAACCGAACAGTTATTGATGAAATCCGAATGCTTTCAACCTGTTGTGCAGAAAATTTATCGCTTTTCCGATTACAATATGCTACTGCCGGAAAGTGGACATGGCTTTTTCCAAATTGATTTTCAAAACTATTCTTTTACTGCAACACGCGCCATTTTTTTATCCTGCGGACAATATTTTCAATTATTAGATGGCCAGATTCGTTTTAAAGTTTACCGCTTTCCGAAGTCTCTGATACGCAGTAAAATTGATTCCCGCTATTTATTTAAACACCTTATTGCCCTCGGTGCTGTAGACCTCCCGGTTGAAAGTGCTGAAAAGGTGGCAAAAGATAATATATTGCCCGGTAATGAGCCAGCAGTGCTGGATTTTTCCATAGAACAATGGCAAATGCAAAACCCCTTACAATCGTCTCCGCAGGAAATTCGGCAAATTTTTGATTTTAAAGACATTATGGATCAATCATACCGAAAACAACCCAGTTCGGCGCAATTGCTGCAACGGCTAAATCAACCGGCAGCCCGTCTGAACCAGTTGTTGAAAAAACGGTTGGGAGTAAGCAGTGCGCAGCTACTTCTAAACCGCACATTGCTGGAGGCGAAAAGGGAAGTGGTGTTTAGTGACAAAACCATGAAAGAAATCACTTACGATCTCGGGTTCAGTGATCCGGCCTATTTCAATCGATTTTTTAAACGGACGACGGGAAAAACGCCCCGGCAATTCCGGGAAACATTTCAGATAGATGATCACGACCGTTTTCTTGGTGCCCTCCTGGACGTTATCGAAGAATATTATAAACAGGAACGATCAACCGCTTTTTATGCCCGGCAATTGGGGATGAGCATACCTGCGGTTTCGAAAAAAGTGCGGCAAAAATTGCAGCGAACCGTTGGATCATTGGTGCGGGAAAAGTTGATCAGCGAAAGTAAGCAATTGCTTTCAAAAGGCTGGCCGGTGGTGGAAATTGCCTACGATTTAGGATTCGAAGCTCCCAACCATTTTTCTGCCTTCTTTAAAAATTATACTGGTCAAACCCCCAGCGATTTTTGCCATTCCCTTCAAAAAGTGCAATAAATGTAGCAGCATTTGTACCGTTTTTCCTGCAGCCAACCTTTATTTTTCCTTCGCAATTATGCAAATACGTTTAACCAAAACGGAGGAAAATCCGATGGAAATTTTAACCCTCGTCCGTGAAATGGATGATATGGTCCAAAAAGGACAGATTGTTGAAGCCGTTGATGCTTATTTCGCTGATGCGGCCGTGACAAAAGATTTTGATGGTACTGTGACCCGCAATAAAGCAGAAATGCTCGAAAAGATGCGCACATTTCTCAGCGCAATCGAAAAAGTAAATGGCATCACCCTGCATCACGCCACTGTAAATGACACTGTGTCCATGTCCGAATATACCTTTGATTTCGACATGAAAGATGGCAGTAAAGTGCTTTGGCATGAAATCATTCGCCGCGTTTGGGAAGATGGCAAGGTTGTTAATGAACAATATTTTAAGAACTGATCAGCGCATGTTTGCCCGCCTCGGGCAGAGTTCACATTTACACATTTAATAACAGATTAAGGAGAAAACTTATGAAAAAGTATATCCAGCTTTACCTGGTTGTCCTGCTGGCAGCAACACAATTGTTATTCGCACAAAATCATACCGTTCATTACAATGTTGATGATAGTAAAATTGGGCTAGCGGGATACAGTCCGGTTTCTTATATCGACCTGGGACTGGCGCAGCGCGGCTTGAAAGAATTCAAATCAGTGTATGATGGTATCAACTACTATTTTACCAATGCAGATCAAAAAGCCGAATTTGAGGAAAATCCTAAAAAATATCTGCCGGCATACGGAGGATTTTGTGCCTTCGGGATTGCAGTTGGAGCACGGTTTCGGGTAGATCCAAACAAGTTTCTGGTGAGCAATGGGAAACTGTATTTATTTCTGTATGATATCGAAGTAGATGCCCAGCAGTTGTGGCTGCAAGGGGATGAAAAAGACCTTCGCCAAAAAGCTGATGCGAACTGGAAACAGATGAAAGCCCAATCATAACTTAGAGTAAAATCAAGGCACCGGCAAAGTCACTTAAAATTTCCGGTGCTTTGTATTATTTAGCTTGCCCTTGCGACAAATCGGCGGATGCTGATTGGGAAAATCTGAAGTGAAAAATTTTCTATAAAGAACGGCCACAAGACGTTTATACGCAGTGGCCGTTCTTTAATTTATTGCATCTGTGCGAATGAAATACTCAGTTACTTCCGGATAACATAATAATCATTCTGGATATCATGAGAAAGATTGTGGATGTCTACCTGGCTAAAACCGGCTTCCTGCAACATTTCCTGTGCTTTTTCCCGGCCCCACATAGTGCCGAGACCCATACCGCCCTGCGCAAGGGAAACAGTCATACAGTGCATGGTAGAAATGGAGTAGAGCAATGGCCCCAGCGGATGTTCAAGGTTATTCTCGACTTTACTGGATGCGGCGATATCCTGCATTAAATACACGCCATCATCTTTTAATGCTTTGCGAATGCCACGCAACACCCGATCCGGGCGGGCCTGATCATGAATAGCATCAAATGTCGTGATGAAATCGAACTGGCCTTTCGGAGCATCCTCATCGAAGGAGGTCAGGTCGCGCACTTCAAAGTGCACATTACCGGTGGCATGAGCGACCGCCTCCGCCCGGGCAGCAGCGATGGCCTGCTCGGAAAGATCATAGCCGGTAAAACGGCTGTTTGGGAATGTCTGCGCAAGCAAGTTCAGTGCGCGCCCCATACCACAGCCAACATCCAGCACGTTAATACCTTTTTCCAGTGCCCTGGTGAGATCCGGGACTAACGGTAAAATTGATTCGAACAAAGAAGAGAGTACTGATTGCCCACTGTCTTCCGCCATTACCTCATGGAAGCGCTTAAACTCGGAGTAGGGCACGCCGCCGCCTTTTTCGAAACAATCTAGCACATTATCTTCCACAGAACCCATCAACCCAATATATTGTGAGAAAATTCCGATGTTATCCGCACCGGCTTCCCGCGTCAGGCAGGCGGCATGCTCTGCGGGCAATGAGAATTTCGCTTCGCCATTTTCGCCATAAACTTCCACGATACCGCCGGTCGCCATAGCGCCCAGCCATTCCCGCACGTAACGTTCGTTCAGACCAGCGGCATTGGCAATGTCCCGGCTGCTGGAAGGGGCGAGATGGCTCATTGTGTCGAAAAGGCCGCTGCGGTGACCGATAGAGGCCATGACTGCCAGGGCGCCGCCGTTTAACATATCTAGTAATTTTCCGCCGAAAGCTTCGGCTTTTTGCGCGTCAATTTGATGAAGTGTACACATAATAATTCTCCTTAAATGTTGATATAATTTGTTAAAAATTTTGACTTACTATGTTTTTAGATAATCCTGTTCATTTACAAATTTGCCCATTTGCCCATTTGTACCATTAGCTGGCAATGCGATTTTCGAAATTTGCTGCCTCGCTTTCCT
>JAUIFT010000168.1 GCA_030430345.1 Calditrichia bacterium
GCCGACCCGAATGTGCGCGTGATCGTGCTGAGTGGGGCAGGGGAGAAGACATTTTCCGCCGGCGGCGACATTCGCTATTTCGCCACGCTGAATACGGAAGACGCTTGCCGGAAAATGTCTCTGCGCATGCAGAAAATACTTGATGCATTTTACCGGGGGAAGGTACCGGTGATTGCCGCAGTCAACGGAAGCGCCTTCGGTGGCGGCTGCGAAATACTAAGCGCCTGCCATATTCGAATTGCCGCAAACCATGCCCGTTTTTCCTTTCGCCAGGCGCCCAATGGCATTATTACCGGATGGGGCGGCGGCCGGCGGCTATTTCGGCAAATTGCTAAGGGACAAGCACTGCGCCTCCTGCTTAGCGGCGAAACCATAAACGCTGATGCCGCCCGGGATATCGGTTTAATTGAGTCGGTTACCAGTAGCGCTGAACTGATGCCTGAAACAATGGCATTAGCAGAAAAAATAGCTGCTCATCCCCCGGAAGCCGTGCAGGCATTTCTCGCTTTGGCGGAAAAGTCAGATGTCTCCTTGACGGCGGAATTAGCGAATTTCGAAACCGGCCGCTTCACAACGCTCTGGCTGGGCGACCGCTTTCAAACTTTTCTGAAACAATTTCTTGAGAAATAAGCTAACGAACATAAAGCATTTTATGGGTGTTCGCAAAATTGCTGGCGTTCAGTCGATAGAAGTAAATACCGCCGGCGACCTGCTCGCCGGCATCATTCTTTCCATTCCAGGTGACGGTATAATTTCCCGGAGCGCGATGTTCATTCAGCAGCGTTTTCACCAGGCGTCCACTGCTATCGTAAATCATCAATTTTACAAAATCGGCCACTGCCATCTGAAACCCGATATGCGTCACTGGGTTAAATGGATTAGGATAATTCTGATGCAGATTGAAGCGGGCTGGCGCTGCGTCCGGGGAACGGTCTAGAGCGGTCGGTGAAAAGATAATCATGCGCAGCGCTCCGGGGTTGTTTAGCTCGGAGATGAATAGCGTGTCCCCGGTTACGGAAGCGGCGATGCCGTTCGGGGCGTCAAAAGTCGCCTGATCCGCCGGACCGTCCTGGGTGCCGATCTGCCCGGTTCCCGCCAGCGTATCTATCACGCCATCCAGACTGACGCGGTGTACCAGCGGCTGGCTGGAATTGCCAGTGAGATATAACTCGCCATTGGCGTAAGCGATATGCCCAATGTTAAAGGGGTGACGCGGGGAAGTGGGGAGCTGTGCCAGCAGGCTGATATTACCTTCCGGCGTAATTTTGAACAATCGGGCGTCACCAATGTTTGGTGCATAAAGATTGCCGGCTTCATCAATCGCCAGGCTGACCGGCACATTCAGGCCGTTATTGTTGACAAACACATTGGTGGCGCCGCTACTATCTACTTCATAAATCGTTCGACCATTTCCCGGGAAACCCGCGCCGTAATGGGAAACATAAATATCACCGCTGGCCCGGTTGACCACCACGCCGGAGGGGCCGGTAGTAACCGTCGCCAAACGGTTGACGGTGACGGACGGCAGCAGGGAAATTTGATAGAGTCCCTGGTTATTGAATGTGCTTACGTAAAGCCGCCCAGCCAGATCGTAATCCATGTCAATCGGACCGTTTAAACCGCTGGTGAAAATACTGGTAGAGCCATCCATTTGAATCTTAAAGATGCGCGAGCCATCATAACCTTCGGTACCATAAAGGGTGCCATCCGGGGTCATTAGCAAGCCATCAAGGGAAAGCGCGCCGTCCAACGTCAGGGTTTCCACCCGGACGTTTTGCGCAAATAAATTGATGCTGAAAATGATAAAAATAATGCCAAGCCAAAATCGGTATTGAACATTCATACAAAGGCCTTTCGCTTGAATGAGTGATTTGTTTTTCCGGAAAATGCGCATTTCCGCAGCGAAAGTCGCCCGTTCTCAAGAGTGCGAACCTGTAAAAGTTATCCGGACATCTGTTCTTCGCGGGATTTCATATAAGCCATGGGGGTCTGGCGGGTCAATTTTTTGAAGGCGGTATTGAAAGCGGTTTTCGAATTAAAGCCGGCTTCGAAAGCGATTGCCAGCAGGGTGATGTTTTCATTTCGTTCCTCGCCGGCGAGCATCTTAAATTCCGCTACCCGGTAACTGTTGATAAAATCGAAGAAATTCATCGCAAATTTTTCATTGATCAGCCGGGAGAGGTCGCGGGGATGAATAGCCATTAATTCCGCGAGGCGGGAGAGGGTCAGCTTGCTGTCCAAATAGGGCTTTTCCGCGGCCATCAGTTTTTCCAGGCGTTGCTGCAAATTTATCAGCGTTTCCTCCGATAAGGAGGAATTCTCATACTTCCGGCGCTGGTCCTCCGGGGGGAGCTTAAATATCTCCTGGCGGGTCATGGCAAAATAGGCGAGAATAAAGGTAGTAAAAGAGAGGCAGACCCAGGAAAAATTGTAATTGAGGAAGGAGAGGTCGGGCAAAAACGGCAGATAGGGATACATCGTGGCATAGAGCCAGGAAAGCCAGGAAAGCGCCGCCAGGGCAAAAAAAGTCTGCAGATATCTAAAGTTTTCCTGGAAGGAAGCATGATTGGGCAGCGCACGGCGGTGCTCTGTGAGCAAGCGGTAACTGATCCACAAATAAATCGCCATCTGCCCCAACGCAATAAAGCTGATGTAAGGCACTTCCCATAAATCCATGGTCATCAGGCGGTGGAAGTATACCTCCCGGGGTTCCAGCAGGTACAGTGCCATCAGGAGAAAGTGCCCGGCGGCGGGAAGAAAATGCACCCACCAGCGGGAAAATCCTTTCGGCGGTTTGTTCAGTAAAGTGCAGATATAGAAATAAAAAATCGGGCCATAGAGGAGCAGAGGAATATCCGGCAGCAGGAACAAGTGCGGATAGGTGCGCCAGATAGAAACGCCTTCCGCATAGACCAGCCGGCTGAAAAGCACCAGGGAAATCAGCAGAATAAACACCGCCAGAATGCGGTTCGCCGGACGGTTGCGGTCGCGGATGCGGTTGATTGCCACAGCAAGAACCAGGCCCTGGATAGCGCCAAAGAAAATAATTAAAGATAAAAATGTTATGCCGGTCATTGAAAAACTCCTGCTGTAAGCAAAAATGGTAATCAGAATATTTTCACCAGAGATAGCTTCTATATTTACCCTGTTTCCGTAAAAAAGTGCCATTCGGCCTGATTTTTGTTTATTATTCATAGGATAAAACCTGAGGAAATATGGCTGAGCAGGGATACAAAAATCGCCTTCAGATTCAAATTACCGCTTATTTTATATTGGGGATTGTCCTGGCCATTAACATCATTGCTTGGTTATTGTATTTTCAGACGGAGCGATATTTTGACGAAAACCTCGGAAAGCATCTGGTAGGTATCGCCCAATCAGCAGCGGATTTAATGGAGGCGGACTTATTAGAATTTATTGCCCCGGGGGATGAACAAGGCGCTCTCTATCAATCGTTTCAAAAAACATTGCTAACATTCCGCGACGATTTTCAAGTAAGCCGGGTTTATGTGATTGACGAGGCTTATCAATTGTTAATCGACACCCAGCCAGGAAGTATCACCGGCAGCGATATTCCTTACCTGCAATCCAGCCTTGTTGAACTAGAAAAAACAAAAGCGAATGAAGCATTATACACCACTCTCTACCGTGGCGCGGACGGAAATTTATATAAATCCGCTTTTGCACCAATCCTGGATAATCGCCAACAAATAAACGCCATTGCCTGTGTAGATGCCAGCCCTGATTACCTGCAAGTTATTGATCAGATGCGTAACGCTATTATTTACATTAACTTGATTAGTTTAATTGTCTCCGTATTAATCGGTGTTCTTTTGGCTCGTTCGATCGTAAATCCGGTAACGAAACTGGTTAATATTGCCCGTCGGATTAGCAAAGGCGATCTGACTCAATCTGTAGAAATTACCGTAAAGAATGAGATTGGCTTTCTGGGACAAGTCGTCAATGAAATGCAGGATAATATTAAAGCCCAGCAAGAAAAATTGGAATCCCTGAAATATTTGGCGGAAACCCGCGCGGATACTTTACAATCTTATAATGATTATATTCTGCAAAGTATTGACAATGGCATTTTAACGACCGACCTGAGCGGGAAAATTACCGTGTTCAATACCGAAGCAGCGCGAATTTTGAAAACGAACGGTAAGAGTGTTGGCAAACATTATCAGGAAGTTTTCGACCAAACACATCCTTTTCATAAAATACTGGAAACTATCCCGGAGCAATTGCCTGCGAAATACGTTATGGAAGCAGAACTGGCTTATCCGGAGCCGATGCCTGTTACTTTTCAGGTATCCTGGCTGCGGGATGCCGATCAAGCGGTAATTGGCACGAATTGGGTGTTAACCGATGTCAGTGAATTACAGAAACTGCAAAGGACTGTCCAGGAAAAGGAACAAATGGCATATCTCGGAATGTTGTCCGCGGCGGTTGCTCATGAAATACGGAATCCCTTAAATTCTATTGAGTTATTCATGGGGTTGATGAAACGCCAGGCATCGAAGAATCCCCAGCAAGTAACAACCATTCAGAAAGTACGTACAGAAATACGCGCACTGAACCGGATCGTAACCGATTTTTTAGTATTTGCCCGTAGCCCGAAAATCGAGCGGAGAACATTGCTGTTATCGCGATTGTTGCAGGAAGCTATCTTATTGGCGGAAGAAGCCATCCGCGAAAAGCAAATCACCGTGCAGTTCAATCTGCCGGATAAAAAAATCTTTATTGACGGCGATTTCCCGCAATTAAAACAAGCAATGTTAAACCTTTTCTTGAATGCTGTTCAGTCTATGCCAACAGCAGGGATATTAACAATTACCGCTACAGAAATTTGGTCGGCAGGATCTTCCCAAATTAAAATTGTTATCAGCGATAGCGGAAAAGGTATTGCCCGAAAAGACTTACCCAAGATATTCCAACCTTTTTATTCCACCCGCAACCAGGGCACTGGATTGGGACTGGCTATTGTGAAAAACATCGTTCAGGCACATCTTGGTACGATTGTTGTCAATAGCAAAATAGGAAAGGGCACCGATGTTGTTATCGAATTACCGAAGGCCGCAGGAGCGTAAATGGGCAAAATATTGATTGTCGACGATCATCAACATACCACCGAGGCAATTTTACAGATTGTCCGCGAAAAACAATTATCCGGCTTAACGGCCCATAGCGGGGAAGAGGGATATGCGCTCTTTAAAAGCAATTCGGTGGATGCAGTCATTACCGATATGAAAATGCCCGGCATGTCCGGTTTGGCTTTCCTGAAGTTGTTACGGGATATAGACCCGGATATACCGGTGATCGTAATAACCGCTTTTGGCACCGTGGAAAATGCTGTGGAAGCAATGAAATATGGCGCAGTCGATTATGTCTCCAAACCCTTTTCCGTAGAAGAAATTGAGCTAAAATTGGAAAAGGCGCTTCGCGCCAGGCTGATGGCAGACAGTGATAAAATTCCAGAAACTTTCGGAGAAAATTGGGATAATAACCGATCCTCAAAGTTTATGGATATGATCGGCAAGAGTCCGGAAATGCAAACGGTTTTTAACACTATCGAAAAAGTGGCGGGCGCCAGTTCCTCGGTATTAATTTTAGGTGAGAGTGGCACCGGCAAGGAATTAATTGCCCGGGCGATTCATCAGCAAAGCCCCCGAAATGCGGAACCCTTTGTAAAAATCAACTGTGCAGCGCTGGCCGATGGCGTTCTGGAAAGTGAACTTTTTGGTCATGAAAAAGGCGCTTTTACTGGAGCAATTAAAAGAAAAATCGGAAAGTTTGAATTGGCCCATCAGGGTACTCTTTTTTTAGACGAAATTGGCACCATTTCGGCAAATGTACAAATAAGACTTCTTCAGGTCTTACAGGAAAGATTCATTCAACGAGTTGGAGGAGAGGCCAATATCCCTTTGGATTTAAGGGTTATTGCGGCTACAAACTTCAATTTAAAAGAAGGTGTAAAATCGGGAATTTTTAGGGAAGATCTTTTTTATCGCCTCAATGTATTTCAAATTGAAATACCTCCTTTACGAGAACGAAAAGAAGATATTCCCTTCCTTTGCCAAGCTTTGTTAAAAAAACTGAACTTCCAATATGGGAAAAATATTAGTGATCTTTCATCCGAAGTTAAAAGTATTTTTCATGCTCATAATTGGCCTGGAAACGTAAGAGAATTAGAAAATATAATCGAAAGAGCTTATGTTCTTGAGAGTAATAGTACAATTGGTCCGGCTAATATTCCAAACGATCTTGGAGGAACCTCTAGGGCCATCAATTTAATTTCTCCCCTAGTTAAGAAAGGGGTTGGATTGGCCCAAGCCCGAAAAGAAGCAACGGAAGCCTTTGAAAAAAGATACTTAACAGATCTTCTTATCGCTCATCATGGAAAAGTGGGATCAATGGCAAAGGAAGCTGAGGTAAGTGTTAGGCAATTACAT
>JAUIFT010000169.1 GCA_030430345.1 Calditrichia bacterium
AAAAAACTATTAATTTCTATAAAAGATGAATCCTTTTAATGAGAATTAAGATATTGAAAATATTTGAATTACGCATCAGCCCCTTAGCCCGGGCCAACAATCGGTCTTTTTCTGAAACTGGGATGACATCTATGTTATGACAGTAAGGCAACAGGGCATCCGGCAACTTTTTTCTGCCGGGATCATAAATCGGTATTACCAACAGGTGAACCGAAAAAGATTCCGAGAGCGCCTCCAGCAGCACTCCGGCACGCATCGCCAAACCGTAACCGCTAACAGCCGGAAAAACCGGAGTAACATACAACAATGCTGGTTTACTGCATTCATCAAGATGTTTCATCATTCTCTTTTATCCGGTTTTTGAAATCCGAAATATTCTGCGGCAATTTGCACATACTTCCGGCCAATAGATGGTATTGAAATATTTCTTTTTCGGGTGTGGTCGATTAATTGCCCGTATCGGGAATCCGGATATTTATCTTCCCCGCCGTTTCCCCATTGACTGGGATCCCGGTGCGCTTTCAGCTGATATTTTTTACTGAGCAAACTAAAAATTGATTGATCATGCCGATGGGCGACGAACCCGGGATAGTTGGGCAACCCCATTTCGTTGGGGATGTCGCTAAGAATTCTGATATCGGTGCCAAAACTGAGATATTCCCGGGCAAATTCCATACTCATCGGAGATTTCCGAAACAGGATAAAGGACGCCTGTCGCTGGGATGTTTCTGAATACTCCGCTTTATCACAGTCCATTAAGATAAAGGCGTCTCGTTTGGTAAATAATTTTTCGGTGAGCCCAACATCAAAAGGAATGATATCCTGGCCGGTATCTATGCTTACCTCAACCAGCGGGTCTATCGAATTGATAAAAGAAGCACCGGCATCGCAGTAGAAGAGTATATCGCCCGCACTAAGCTCCTGTAAAGTTTTCAGAATGAAATAAGGTTTCCAAAGCCAATAACCGGCGCCTTTGCTGCGCGTTAGCGTCCAGCGGTTTTCCGCCAAAAACCGCCGATCAATATCTGAAAATTGATAGGCAAAGGCTTGCTGAAAGCCAGCAATTGTTAATCCGCTTTCCGTATTTAGTTGCTGACTTTTTGCGAACAATCCATCCGCATAATTGATAAGCACTTTTCTCATTGGCTGCTAAGAAGTGAAATTTTTCGTGAGGCTTTAAATACGTTATCAACCATAGAATGTGGTAGGTAAACAGAGCAATTTACTTAATGTCGGCCACCGGTATACAAACGACATCTGCCGCTCTTTCATTTGGGTTATAAGAAATTGATATTCAGCTAAAAAGGGGTTCGCCACAGCTCCGCCAGGTCAATTCACTATTTGAATCAACCAGGCATCAAATTAAACGAGCTTTCAGTATGCCATTTTATTAATCTCAGTAGGTTAAAATATTGATTTTATATGCATTTGAAATTATTTGAGTCACAGATTTATCTGTGGAGAAATAATAACCATCATTGCAGTTCACCGCTTATAAGCGCTTGATAAGTTCTTGAAGAATTATCTCAATTTTTTCAGCCGGTGATTGCTGAAATTTTCGGGATGCCTGGACAATATTCCGCACTTCCCCACTCTTCCCTTCCAGCAAACGCAAGGTAATAGAAAGGCTGCCCCGCCGCCCCGCCCATAAATCGCTATTTAACAGGCTTTTACTATCGATAATTCCCATAATAACACAATCTGCATCGAGGGAATCCGCCAGTGCCAGCAGCTGGTTTTTTCCCAGGAAATAAAGATTATTTATCCCGGCCTGATGGAGACTGGCATTTACCTGACTACGGTCGATCACCGCCATCTCTCTTTCACGGAAAAGATAGCTGGTCAGTTGATCTGCTGCCACATGACCAGTTCGGGCAGAAATGCCTGCACCACGAGCGGTGAATGGTAACACCGCAACTTTTTCAATTCTATTCTCTGTCAGCGATTGGTTACCGGCGCATTCCATAAACAGCAATCCGGGAATTAAACAAATACAGCATTGAAAAATCCGCGACAGAATTTGATATGAACAATATGACATCTGTAACTCCCCCTTTGCAGATTATTTCCAGTCATTTAATCCAGTGATATCTGGACAATCTTTCCAGTTTCGCTCACTTCGAATGTGCTAAGAACTCCATCGCCATCGTTATCCACCACAGAAACTGCCCGGGCAGTGTAGCCCTGTAAATCGGCAGCCAAAATGACAATTTTGTAGCGAGCATTCCCACCTGATGTAATCAGTGCTTGCTGTTCAAAACCGATTTCAGCTAAAGTGTTTCCGAAGCGATCGTTGCCATAGCGATAGGTTTGCTGCAAGGTATGGAGGTGTTTTAGCTGCAATCGCGCTTCGGTCTCCTTGGTGCGATCAATAACTGCAGTGAATTTCGGTAAAGCCAGCAATACCAGAATACCGATGATAACAATTACCACTAATATTTCTGTCAACGAAAACCCGTCCTCTTTGAACAACATTTCCCGGATCATAATTTCCCCTTTCGATAAAGCAATAAATAATTGGCATTTAACTTATTTTACAGCCGTCAAGAACATTCTTATCCTAAAACATAACGGTGCTCAGGTTGAATAGCGGCAGGTAAATAGAAATCAGGATGATGCCGATGATTCCCCCAAGCAGAACAATCATCAGCGGCTCGATAACCGACGCCAGCGTTTCGATAGCGCTATCAATTTCTTTTTCGTAATAGTTGGCGATACGCAAAAGCATTGCCGGCAGCTCTGCTGTTTTCTCCCCCACCGCAATCATCTGGATAACCATCATCGGAAAAACTTTTGACTGCTGTAAAGCGGTCGCCAGGTTTCCCCCTTTTTCCGCAGATGCGTGCATTAAGCGAATATCTGCCGCGACCAGGTGATTGCCAGCCGCCTGCCGGGTAATCTCCAATGCGCCGAGCAACGGAATCCGGCTCTCCAACAATGTTCCCAGGGTACGACAGAAACCGGCGATATAATTTTTCCGGATCAAGCCACCAATCAAAGGAATCCGCAAAAGCAGCCCTTCGAAGCGGCACCGCATTTTATAACTTTTTTCTATGCGCCGGTATAGTAAAAACATCATTAGTAGAACGGCGGGGAATCCCCAGAAATAACGGCCGATCCAACTGCTGATGGCAATAATTATTCGGGTAGGTAATGGTAACGCCGCATCGAAATCTGCAAAAATTTCCGCGAAAGCCGGAATAACAAATTGCATAATAAAAATCAGCGCTGTCAGGGCGACAGTAATAACCAGCGCCGGATACGTCATTGCCTGCACCAGCTTTCGCTTCAGATCGGCCATCTTTTCCAGGTAGGCGGCTAAGCGCCCAAGCATTTCCGCAAGTTTACCGGTCATCTCCCCCACCGCCACCATTTGACAATAAAATTCGCTGAATATTTGCGGGTAGCGACCTAAGATGTCATGCAAGGCAGCGCCTGAGTTCAAGCGATTTGCTACTTGCATCAATACATCCCGAAAGCGCTGATGAGAATGCTGCTGAGCGAGAATACGGATACTCTCAACCAATTGCATACCGGCATTTAGCATAATGCCTAAATCACGGGTAAACTGCAGGAGCACCCTGCCTGGCAACCGTTTGATTTGACGATTTTCTGACGAAAGTGCAATCCGCGAGTTACCACCCGCAGAAATGGAAATCGATCGCAAATTTCCCCCTCTCAACTGAAGAAGTTTATATCACACTCGAAAATCAGGAACGAAAGCGCTGCCCCTATTTTGTGCTGGTTAATTGTAGGACACTCGCCGTGCTTTTGGCCAAAAGATGAATTTGCCCAGCGCCAATTTTGATAATCCGATACTCTCCCAGACTATCGCCAACTGCGCATATTTCTGTCTGCCCTTTCGCCGTTTCCAGAATCGCCAGCGGCTGCCGGGCATCACCAAGATATCCCCGATAAATAATCGATGGCATTCTCTCCGTCTTTTTTTGAATAGGGATTTCCGGGTTTCTTTTCCGCTTTTTCGATTTATTGTAAGGCTGAAAAGGATTTCGCATCCCGTTCAATCTGTCCAGGAAGTTGCTCTCAATTGCCGCAATAGATCGCACCGGAAGCTCTTCCAGTACATCACTGCTGCCTTTTGCCGCTGCTGCCGGGGAACTGCCATCAAATAATTGATCGAATACCGCGCCCCAGACAAGCAGAGATATTCCACTAAGGAACAGAATCAACGTTTTATTATTTCTACTTTTCTTCATCCACTCATTCCATACCGATCGCCATAAACTCAGACTAATTGGTGATATTTTCTTTGCGTAAATAGCAGCGTACGGTTAGCTGACTTTCTACCTGCGCACCTAGTTTTTCCAACGACTTTATAGAGATATTATCTACCCGACAGCCGATCGCCTGTTTTTCCAGGCAATAGACAAATTGTATGAATCGACTAAATTCCGCTCGTGTTTTCAGCGTAATTTTTAAGACTTCGAAGTCGCCTTCACTTTCAAGCGGATGCGGACTTAGCTGAATCAACTGAATTTTGCTGCGTTTGACAAAGTCATTTATTTGTGCGTATAATTTGCCGGTTTCTTCCTTATTAGCGTATTTCTCCAGGTTTGTCTGAACGCTTTTTTCCAGATGGAGAATTTTGGCCCGTTTCGCCTGAATTTCCTGGCGTATCTGCTGGGAAGTCTCATGAGCCGTTTCCTGAAAAAGCAGCGAAGATGTCAGGCAGTAATTTTTTTCAACCAACGGGGCCAGTATTATCAAGCCTGTTATTCCGAGCAGTAACCAGCTGCCCCATAATCCATATTGCCAATTAAAGCTGCGCATCCAATTGAATCCTGAATTGCCTCAGTTCCGGATAAGTTAATCGCCATTTCCGCTTAATTTTTCCGCCTTCAAGCATGGAGATATCCTGCAGGACAACATGCTCCGGGAAACCCATTCCTTCAAGCAATCGCATCCATTGGGAAACATCTTCTGTTTCAGGTGATAACCCAACTAACTGAATACTTATCTTTGCTTCCCCGGCCGGAGCTATTTCAGCACTCGTCAACCAAATTCGCTCCGGCAGGGATTCAGCAATTTGATAGAGATAATTCGCACTATTGCTTTGTCGTTGAATCGGTAAACTATATGCAAGCATTTTCTTTTTAATGAGGGCGTAGTCCACATTGAGCGAATCTCTTTCCCGTATCAGGGGTTGGAGAGATCTTTCCTGGAAACTTCGCGCTTGCACTGCTTGTTCCAACTGACTCTCCGCAATCGAAAAGAGCAGGATCAGCAAAATCAAGAATCCCCCGATCAATAGCATACTTTTCTTCAACAGGTGCTGATAATAGGTCTCCCTTCGCCGTTGCTGCATCTTCCGGTCGAGCATGTCAAAATTATCCTCCCGGTTGAGAAACAGATTCAGGCAAGCTGCGGCAGTTGATAAATACGAATTTTGCGGGAAAGGTAATTTTTTACGAAAAGGCTGCAGCCCCACTCTCTCAAAAAATGCGCTCAGTGCAGCTTCGCTGCTCCCATTTCCACTGATTAAATACTGGTATTCCCCGGCAGCCTCTTTAGGGCCAAATGCTTCATCCAGGGCTGTAAGAACGTCCTTTTCGAATTCTCTTTCACCATCTATCTTCCCGGTATAAAGCGTGGTAAATTTTCCGCGTTTATAGAACAGCATTAAATAATCGGCAGCGCAGATATCCACTAAAACGCCGCTAAATTTATCATCGCTGATCATTAACAAATTATCCAACACTGTATTGCCGGCAATAATTTGAAAGGCTTGCAGATCTGTTAATTCCTGACGGTATTTTTCCAGAATACACCGGTGCTGCAACAGCACCAGCAAAACTAATTCCGTTGAAGTTACTGCTAATATTTTGTAATGAATGCTAAACTTTTCCGTGGAAATTCCCGGCAGCAACAAACGATCCACATGCTGAAATAGATAACCGGCAATCTCGCTTTCGCTCATCAGCGGTATTTCAATCTTCTTTAGCAATGTTGAAGCGCGCGGCAGCAGAACAGTCGTAAAATGCGGGTTGACGCCGAGCGCTTTCTTTGCAGTCAATATTTGCTTCCCCAGCGGCACTTTTTCATCAAGCGGAACATCGTCTACAGATTTTATTCGGTAGCAATTTACGCTACGACGGCAACTAACCAACTGTAGATTTTTCGCGCCTATTTTCACCGCAAGACTTACATCGCCAGCATGAAGAATTTGGTAGATATTCTCTACTATGGTCATTATACGATTATTCATGGCAACATCCAGCTATCGCTATAGGACAGATGTGGCGTCACATAGATAATCAGTTCACTCTTGGATTTATTCACGCTGCGGCTGCTAAAGAGCCGCCCGAGCAATGGCAACCGGCCGAGCACCGGAAAGCGCCGGGTTGATTCGGTCTCCCGCTCTTCAATCAATCCTCCGAGAACAATCGTTTCCCCATCCCGCAATCGCACAGTAGATGTC
>JAUIFT010000170.1 GCA_030430345.1 Calditrichia bacterium
TTAGCGCTCTGTGTAGGTTTTATTTTCATAAACTTGATCTTTTCCAGCAACATTTCTGTTACAGCCGGTTTACAACGCTCATTTGCGCTGCCGCTGCTGCTAAGCATCCTTTATTACCTTAACCAGCAACATTATTGGCAGGCAGCTTTAGTGATTATTTTGAGTAGCACCATTTACCCACCGATTTTCATTTTAGTGGCAGCCGCATTTGGGCTATCGTTGGTTCACATTTCCTGGCACAGTCCGCAGAAAAAGGTTTCTATCATGTGGAAACCGCGGAAGCCGCTGTTGCCGAAATGCAGCGGGTCAGTGCGGAATATCCTAATCTGAAAGGCTGGGCAATGGTCGGCGGCTGGCCCTTCTTCACGGAAACATTGTTAAATGAGATGACTCCGGGCAAGGTGAAGATTGTCGCGGTAGATGCCCTGCCGATGCAGTTGGCCTACATCGATAAAGGTATTGTCGATGTTTTTCTCGGGCAGCCTACCTTTCGCTGGGGAGAGGTGCCGGTGCAAAAAATTATTGATAAAATTCACCTGGAAAAAGAAGTCGATGAATACAATCAGATGAACCTGATCCCGGTCTGGAAGGAAAACCTCGGCGGCTGGTCGCGGCAACTGCGCGCCTGGGGATATAAGGACGTTGCCGTCGAATATCTGAGAAAGTAGCGGTACTGTTTGAGGGGTGTCTATGGTGAAGCTAAAATAATTGAGCATGAACTAATCAAATAATCTGGTGCAAAAGGGGGTGAAGATAAGCGCCGGTCGTTAAAACAATGAAAAACTAACTGTTAAATATTGAGGTGAAACGATGAAACAGAGCTTTACTCAGTTGATGGCAATCATTTGCGTGATTGCAATGAGCAGCATTGTATTTGCACAAAATGCCCCGATCGATTTCGAAAGCGGTGGCCATGGTGCGAACTGGACCTGGACTGTTTTCGAGAATGACACAAACCCGGCGTTGGAAATTATTGCCAATCCGGATATGAACGGTAATACTTCCGCAACAGTGGCTAAATTTACCGCACTGCAAACGGGCAATCCCTGGGCTGGTACTGAATCTATGCATGGTTCGGATATCGGCACATTTACCCTGAGCGCGGAAAACAGCATCGTTAAAATAATGGTCTGGAAGCCGGTGATCAGTGATGTCGGTATTAAGTTTGCAAAGGCCGATGGCGCTGCATTGGTGGAAATTAAGGTGCCGAACACCGTTGTGAATCAGTGGGAAGAATTGACCTTTGATTTTTCCAGCAGAATCGGAGACCCGAATACTGTTGATCAGGATCAAATCATTATTTTCCCGGATTTCGATCTGAATGGCAGAACCCAGGATAATATTTGTTATTTTGACAATATTACTTTCTCTTCTTCAACCGGTGGTGGTTCGGAGCCGACCGTTGCTGCAGCGACACCGACGCATGCGGCAACGGATGTTATTTCCGTATTCAGCGATGCCTATACTGATATCGACAGAGATCTCAACCCGAATTGGGGACAGGCGACTGTCGTTTCTGAAGTATTGATCGACGGAAATAATACCCTGAAGTATGCCGGTCTGAATTACCAGGGTATTCAACTTAACGCGAATCAGAACCTGACTGCGGCCGGCATGACCCATCTCCATGTTGATTTCTGGACCGCGAATTCTACTGATCTGGGCATCTTCCTGATCAGCCCTGGCACCCCGGCGGTGGAAGTCGAATATCTGCTGGTGCCGCCCGGCGCGACCGAAACCTGGGTAAGCGTGGATATTCCATTGAGCCATTTTTCGCCTCCGGTTGACCTGGCTGATGTTTTCCAGTTTAAGTTCGACGGTAATGGTGATATTTACATCGATAATCTCTACTTCTTTAATTCTACGGCATCTTCTATCGAAGAACTCGATGTGATTACCCCGGCGACCTACACACTGGCGCAGAACTATCCGAACCCGTTCAACCCATCCACCACGATTCGTTTCAGCCAGCCGACGGCCAATAATGTGACCCTGAAGGTCTACGATGTGCTCGGTCAGGAAGTAGCCACCTTGCTGAACGGTTTCCAGAATGCCGGTACTTATGAATATACTTTTGATGCGAAGGAGCTGCCGAGTGGTGTGTATATCTACTCGTTTACCGCTGGTGATTTTAGCGCGGTGAAAAAGATGATACTGCTGAAATAAAACGGTCTTATTTAAGTTTACAATTTTCTAAAAGAGATAGCCAGCTCCGCTATATTGGGGCTGGTTATCGCTAAAGAGAAATGAGTGGCCGGAGGATTTAAACCGGACCAAATCAATACCGGTTAGTAATAAAATGTTGGATCACAACTAAAAGAGAGACATCTATGAAACTTCCAAATATTCAGGTGAAGCATATTTTATATGCGACAGATAACTCGGAAGATGCGCGGTGTGCGTTTGCCTATGCCGCCGGTTTTGCAAAACAATTCGGCGCAAAATTGACTTTGCTTCACGTTGTGCAGGAGTTCAAGGATATGGTTGCCTTTGATTTCGGTGTTGAACGGTCCGTAGCGGCGCAAAAATGGTTCTCGGTTAATAAAGATTATTATGAAGAAGTGACAAAACGGATGAATGAAATCGCCAAATCCGAATATGACGGAGAACCGATCAATGTTGAAAATGTTGTCGTTGTTAAAGGTAATCCGGTAACAAAAATTCTTCAGGTTGCGGAAGAAAATGCCTGCGACTTGATCGTTATGGGTGCAAAGGGGCGCGGCGTTTTGGAAGATGCCTTGGTGGGAGGAACCGTTAATGGGATAATTCGCCGTTCGAGAATCCCTATGCTGGTAATGCGACACAAAGAAACTGATAATAAGGGAGAATAAATGACTAGCAAGAGCCGTATCAGAAGTCCATTGGCTGGAATGGATTTCACAAAAATGGGCAAAGAAGAATTAGAAGCAGCATTCCTGCAACTTCTCGAAAACGGTATTCACGGTATTTCTTTTAGCGTTTATCTCGACGATCAGGCGCCCGGTTCGCAAATCAGCGCCGGGCAGATTCGGGAGCGCATGCAGGTGATCAAGCCTTATGTGAAGTGGGTCCGTTCCTTTTCCTGCACGGACGGGAACGAGCTAATTCCGGAAATCGCCCATGAGAATGGGATAAAGACGCTGGTCGGTGCCTGGCTCGGTGATGATCCGGAAAAGAACGAAACGGAAATCGCCGGTGTCCTGAAAGTCGCGAAAGCCGGTCATGCGGATATTGTCGCGGTTGGTAATGAAGTACTGCTCCGCGGCGATTTAAGTGAAGACCAGATTATCGATTATATACAACGCGTGAAAAAAGAAATTCCCGATATTCCGGTTGGATATGTCGATGCGTATTACGAATTTGCCGTGCATCCACGCGTAACCGAGGCCTGTGATGTCGTCCTGGCCAACTGTTATCCGTTCTGGGAAGGCTACCCGCTGGAGCACTCACTGGCTTATCTAAAAAGTATGTATTACACTGCCCTTAATGCCGGAAAAGGAAAGAAAGTGATCATTTCCGAAACAGGCTGGCCGAATAAAGGAACCCCGGACCGGGCTGCCACTCCTTCTTATGAAAATGCAATCCGCTATTTTATCAATACTTACACCTGGGCGGAGCAGGATGATATAGATGTCTTTTACTTTTCCAGCTTTGATGAATTATGGAAAGTTGCTTCTGAAGGAGATGTCGGCGCCTATTGGGGCTTATGGGATATCAATGGCAACTTGAAGTATCGTTAATTTGACTAATCAGTTACATTTTCTCTAATGGTGGGGTTATGAAAAAAAGTATTCAAATTCTGATGTTAATTTTTATGGTAAGTGTTATGAGCGCCTGTAATACAGAAAATAAATCTAAATTATCCACAACCACGGAGATTCTCTCCACCTCGGAAGGCGGCGATAAAATTGCTACTAAGGCCAATGTCTCTTTCCAGGATGGCACTGCCGGCGGCGTGGTGATCCGGGTAAAGCCGGAAGTCGTTAAACAAACCATCGACGGCATCGGTTCTTCTTTTACGGAATCCTCTGCCTATGTGCTGGCGCACCTTGAAAAAGACAGGCGTCAGGAGGTCATGGAAAAAATTTACGGCAAAAACGGCGCTAATTTTTCCTTAACCCGAACCCATATCGGCGCCTGCGACTTTTGCGTATACGGCAAATATTCCTACGTCGATAAAAAAGGAGACACCGCGCTGGAAAGCTTCACGCTGGCCCCGGATAAGGCCGGATTTAAAAAAGCCAATCATCCCAATCTTGTTGATGAAAGCTACGATCTGCTGCCAATGATCCAGGAAGCACTGGCGATTAAAAACGGGCAGGCTGACAAGGAATTGCGCATTATCGCTTCTGCCTGGACGGCGCCTGCCTGGATGAAGGATATCGAAGAATGGTATATTCCCGGCGGACCGGAAAATAACTGGCAGGGCACTGGCGGATCGTTAAAGGATGAATATGTTTCGGTCTATGCGGATTATCTGGTTAAATATCTTGATGCTTATAAAGCTGAAGGTGTGGATATTTGGGGAATAACCCCGGTAAACGAACCCCATGGCAATAATGGCCAGTGGGAGAGCATGCATTTCTCTCCGGAAACACAAAATGATTTTATCAAACAGCATCTTGGCCCAAAGCTGAAGGCCGGCGGTTATGACGGCATTAAGCTCCTGGCGTACGATCAAAACCGCGATGATCTGGAACATTGGACCGATGTGATGTTCGCGGATCCGGAAACCGCGCCATACCTCTATGGGGTTGCCGTGCATTGGTATGCGAGCACCTTTAAAGTGTTTGAAGAAAAATTTGACGAGCTCAATGAAAAATTCCCTGGCTTTGCTATCATTCACACGGAAGGTTGCATCGACGATCTTGGTAAACCGGCGCCGAATGGTGTTACCGATCCGGAGCGTTTTCAGGAAAAAGATTGGTTTGATAATGATGAGTTCTGGTGGAATGACAATGCCACCGACTGGGCCTATTCAGTAACCTGGCAGGGGATAGCTGCGGAAGACCATCCGATCTATACCCCGGTGCATCGTTATGCGAGAAATATTATTGTTAGCCTGGACCATTGGATGCGCGGTTGGGTAGACTGGAATATTATTCTCGACCATAATGGTGGGCCCAATCATGTCGGTAACTTTTGTGGTGCACCGATTATGATCGACACCGAATCGAAGCATGTGTATTACACCCCGATTTATTACGTGCTGTCCCAATTTAGCCGGACCATTCGCCCCGGGGATAAAGCAGTGCAGACCGAAAAAACGCTCGCGAACCTCGGCGCGGATGACCTGCACGCCTGCGCGACCGTCAACAGTGACAATCTCCTCAGCGTTCAGTTGCTGAATACAACGAAAGCGCCGATTAAATACAACTTACAAATTGGCGATCGTTATGCGGAAGTAACGATTGATGCGAATGCAGTGCAGACGGTACGGGTGCAATTGTAAGGATTTTAAGAAGACTATTTCCATTCACCCTGGGCCCTTCGATTAACCCAGGATGTACTTGTCGAAGGATGCACAGACATCCGGTTTAATGTAAAGCAATATGACTTAAATAAGATTTAAGTAGAGGTGCTTGCCAATAGTTTCTCTTGAGTATGGTTGTTAGCTGAGATAGAACCACTTCCATTCATCCTTCGACAGGCTCAGAATGAATGTGGGTAAAAGCAATATTAATAAAATCTTACATTCTAAAATCAGTAAAAATCAGTGACCAGCAGTAGCTTATCCCAAAGTGTTTGCTACTGATATACGGCATAGAAAATCCGGAGAAAGTATATGACGAAAAATTTCGACAGGAATATCTTTGTAGCGATATTTTTGCTGCTCGCGTCGGCAGTACTCATTTATTCCTGCAACAAGGCCGAAAAACCGGCCGATAGAACCGGACCGGCACCGGAAGGGCTGACGCTGGATGCTGCGGAGAATCATTTTTTCAAACTGGATTTTCTGGAAAACAACTATGAAGTCTCCGATGTAGAAAATCTCTTTTTTACTACTTTTCCCCATGATGATCCCACTGCTGGTGATGTTGTCTACGATCGGGTAAAATGGGTCAATGAAGACATGCTCAAGCTAGTGGATGGTGATGGCCTCTATCTGTATATCAAGGAAAGGAAAGATGATGTGATGTTCGATTCTTTCCGGATGACCTCCCGGCCATTTTACAACCTGAACGAGGAGAATCAACGCCTGCTCTTTGTCTTTAAAGGAAAGCTGCCTTCGGAGAAAGGCGTTTGGCCAGCCTGGTGGTTGAATGGTGGTCATGAAGATCAATGGACGTACCAGAACCTCGGCAAAATGGAGACCAATGCCGGCCTGGATGGTTATTCCGGAAAAGGATTTTTCTATAATACCCCTTCCGCGGTAAATCCCACCGACTGGCCAGGGGCCGGTGAGTTGGATATCATTGAGTCCATCAATGGAGAAAATAAAGTTCATAATACCATCC
>JAUIFT010000171.1 GCA_030430345.1 Calditrichia bacterium
TTTTGCACCTGGGCCTGGCACCCCACCAGGGCAATTTTGACCTCCGGGTTAATTCGGCGGATTTTATTCACCAGCCGGCGGGTATCCGCATCTCCGTTTTCAGTAACGGTACAGGTGTTTACAACGACGACATCCGGCGATTCCCGGTAATCAACTACCTGGTATTCTTTCCCCTCGAAACTTTGCTCAATAATCGCTGTTTCGGCCTGGTTGAGGCGGCATCCAAATGTATAAAACGCTATTTTTTCTGACATTTTCCCTAATCCATATCGACTAAAATTGACTAGCCAATATAAGCAACGAATGCCCTGCATACAATATCGCGATAGAAAAGGGACAATTGCCAATTTCCGATTGTCCGGCACCCTTTCATTGCTTATCTTTTCTCAAACGAGTTTAAACGGAGTTCATTATGACTGTTTTACGCATACATTCACTTTTCCTGCTCCTGCTAATGGCAACCCTGCTCTGGAGCAACAACGAAGCTGAAGAAGCAAGCAATGACATTCTTTCCTGGGACGTTTTGGCGAAAGTGGAAACGGTTGAAAAAGATTTGCTAATGATACCGAAATTCAGCGAAGACATCAAGGCGCTGGACGGGCAGGTCATTCAACTGCGCGGTTACATTATGCCATTGGATCAGGCCAAGGAACAAAAGCATTTTGTTTTAAGCGCGAATCCTGTTGCCGGATGCTACTTCTGTGTGCCCGGTGGCCCGGAATCGATGGTCGAAGTGAAAGCTAAAAAGAAAGTAAAATTTGGGTATAACCCGATTACGATTAGTGGCACACTGGAGCTTCTTGCTGACGATCCCATGGGAATGTATTATCGTCTGACGGATGCCCAGCTTGTTGAATAAAGTCTTGTAATCGGCACAGTTGACAAATTTTATCCGACGCTCCCAGGCGCGTTAAACCTTCATCTATGTCTGAAAACCTTATTAGCGAAATCCCTTTCACTATCCACTCATTCCAGGCGAATGTAAATGCGAATGCGCGTATCTCCGCCTTATTTAATTTTATGCAGGAAGCTGCCTGGCAAAGTGCAGAGAAGCTGGGATTTGGCTTTGATGATTTAATGGCCCACAATTTAATTTGGGTGCTTTCCCGCCAGTATCTTCGTATTCACCGCTTACCAAAATGGGGTGAAAATATTCGTATCAGAACCTGGCCGTCCGGGCAGGAGAAAATATTCTGCTATCGGGATTATGAATTACTGGATAGTGAAGGCGATATCCTCCTGCAATCCACCAGTGCATGGTTTGCCGTAAATGTAGCAAACCGCCGGCCGCAGCGCACTTCGACGTTCTATCCGGCAGCTGCCGGCGATTTTCCAGCCCAAATATTTCCAGAACGCTCTTTTCAGAAATTATCCTGGGAAACCAGCGAAGAATTAGCAAACAGCTTAACCGTTGGTTTTCAGGATCTTGATGTTAACGATCACGCCAATAATACAAGGTATATCGATTGGTTACTGGAGGGATTACCGCTGTCCTTTCTGAAGAGTCATTTTTTAACGGAAATGGAAATGAATTTCCTGGCAGAAGCCGTTTATCAGGACAAAATTAAAATCTTGCAATCAGCAGCCGGCCAGCAGAATTATAACCATCGCCTGCTGCGGGAGGCAGACGGCACGGAGCTCTTTCGCGCACAAACACGCTGGCAAAAATTCTAATCAAAATATTATATTTCGCTCACGGCTAATTTTTTTGCAGCTTAAAAACCAGTGTATCAATTCGCATCTCGTTAGCAGGTAAAACGTTGAAAAGTTTCTCCTCTGTTACCGTTTTATAACCATTTCTACGCACCGAGATACGATGCTTCCCAACTGGCAGGGGCAATCGTGCCTGCGGAGTGGTTAGCTCGTCATCAAGGATCTTCCCGTTCAACAGGATCGATGCCCATACTGCTTCGCCGGCAATATCAACACTTTGAATATTTAGGTAGCTTTCAAAATAGCAACGATACTTACGCTCTGCACCACTCGCCAGGTTGATTGTACGGGAGTGCTCCTCCCCGGTTGCGCTGCGAAATTTCAGCACGCTTCGCCCGGCAGGAACTGTTATTGTTAAAGGCGCATTTATCTTGGTATTCCCCCGGGAGATATTGTCCACAAAAACCCGCGCTTCCGGAATCGCCTCCAGCGTTATTCGCGCATTTTGGGAGACAGCCCTTAAATTTGCACTGAGTTCATTACGCTCATTCGCTTTAACATCTACCCGTTGTTCCCATCGTTCGTAATTATTTTTTACGAGCGCGACAGTATAGCGCCCGGGTTTTAATATTTGTCCGCGAATTGGCGTCATGCCATTCTGCTTATTATCGATATAGACCAGCGCGCCGGCCGGGTCAGACAATATATCGAGCGTTCCCTGCATAATAATCGGGTGCAGCACCTTTTCGATTTCGTAGTGTTTGCCGCTTTCAACCTGCAACAATGTATCGCCCCAGTCATGATAGCCATCCAGATGCATGCTGATGGCATAAACTGTATCTCCGATTAAGGATGTATCGCGGAAAACTGTTTCGCCGGCGACTGTGCCATTAACGTAGACGGTTGCACCGGGCGGGTTGGAACTTACCAGAATCGATGCTGTTTTTGCGCTGGTCAGCTCTCCGGGCGGCTCTGTTTCCGGCTGTGATGATTGCATAGATCTATAGCCCCAGTATGCCCCTGCCAATAATAACAGAACGGCAAAAACGCCTATATAACGGCGGGCTGCTGATGGGTTTTGCTGATGCAGTTTGTCTTCCAGATCATCCCAGGCAATGGTTTCATCCTCGTCTTTTTCTGCTGGTGTATCGATGATCGTTTCATCGACTGGCTGATTTTCGAAAGCCTGGATGGCCGTCATCATTTCGCCGATGCTCTGAAAGCGCTGCACCGGATCTTTCGCCAGGGCTTTCATGATTATAGCGGAAACTTCCGCGGGAATTTCCGGGCGGAAGTTTTCCGGAGGCGGGAAAGGCGTTTCGACGATCGCCTTTAAACGATTATATTCACTCAGATTTTTATCCAGCGGCACCCGGCCGGTCAGCATTTCGTAGAGGGTAATCCCCAGGGAATAAATATCACCACGATGATCGACATTACTCAATCCTTCAACCTGTTCCGGGGGCATGTAGTTTAGCGTGCCGGCTACCGTCAAAGTCCGGGTAGCATCATCCTGCTGCTGGAATTTTGCCAGCCCGAAATCGGTAACTTTCACTTCCCCTTTTCGGGAAACTAATACATTGCGTGGTTTGACGTCGCGGTGAATAATACCGGCCCGGTGGGCATGCCCGATTGCCACCAAAATCTTTTTGAAGATCCCCAGGGCTTCATTCACAGGAATATTCCCGCGCTGGCGAATCAGGTCCGTCAAGGTATATCCATCGACATATTCCATAACGATAAACAGCCCATAATCCGTCTTACGGAAAGCAAAGACCTTAACAATGTACGGACTTTCCAGTTTCGCCTGTAATTTTGGTTCTTCCAAAAAGCGTTTCAGGAATGCGTCATTTTCCTGGGACTGTGGTGTGATCATTTTCAGGACGACGACTTTATCCAAAGCAATATCAAGGGCTTTGTAGACGACACCAACACCACCCCGGCCGAGCACTTCCAAAATTTTGTAGTTATCGATTGTTTTACCGATCAATCTGTCCATTTGTGGTGGCTCTTCCTTTGATTCACCTCCCCAGGTATCAATCATCCGGGAATTTACTCAAACATAAATTGAAAATATGACAATGTCAATTTATCAGTGATTCGCCCTAAAAAGAATAACGCCAATCACAACCCGTAATATTATACAGATTACAATTGGCGTTAAAATCTCTCAAAACAAATATTTAAAATATATTATTTTTGTTCGTAGATCGCCGGCGAAATTTTAAAATTGGAAAATTCAACGTTAATTTTCGGATCGGCATACAGTCCCACACCACCCTTACGGGCACGATTCACCGGAATCATTTTCAACAATTCACCATTGGCATAAAGCAGGATCAGTTTGCCGAAAGATTTCACCTTCAGATGGACTTTATCATAATGATTGAAAATATCCGGACGAATGTTCTCAACGACCAAGGTGCGAATATTTCTGCCGCGAACTTCGACCAGTGAATATTCCCCATAGCCATTCACATAAAACAGCAGGAAGTTTTTATAGGGCTGAGCACTAGTATTTTCATGCCCAAAAATAATGCCAAATTTGCCCTTTTTCGGTCCTTGCACATCTGCAACAGCTTCTACTTCCACACCATCATAAATTTCAAAATGGAATGCTTTTTTCACCATCAAATTATCTTTAAAGGTGATATTTTTGTTTAAAATGCGGAAGTCGTCGTTTTCTTTCAGGCTCATCACACTCCAGTGCGAATGATAGATACCCTGAATGTCTTTCTGCCGAAGGGAAGACTGGCTGGCTTCAGAAACCATTTTTTTGCTGGCTTCGCGGGAAATTTGGCGAGCGCCATTGCGTGCGGCACGGCTTCTTTCCCGGGCGATCATTCTGTCACAACGAACGATCAGTTCTTTGATATCAGAGTTATCCGGCTGTAGTTGCAGCACCCGGCGATAATATTTCTGAGCGTTTACCCAATCCTTGGCGCGATAAAATTCATCTCCCTTGGCCTTACGGCTACCAGCAATCTGATCCACACCTTTTAGCGCTTCCGGCTGCTGCGGATCCATTCTTAATACGGCATTGAGATGAATTAATGCCTGATTCCAATGCGCCTGTTCCAGATGAAGGCGGGCATCGGCAAGTCGGCGTTCGATAATCGCTTCGGAGGGCATTTCCGCGTAGGAAATAGCACTGGCATTAATTGCCCGAAACTCGGCCGCATCGTTAAACTTGAAGGAGGATTCACGCAACAGAAAGATCAAGGTCATTACCAGGAAACCTAACATAAAGTAAATCGGCCAATTGCTCCATTGCGTGGAGAACTCGCTGATGTGAGCGTAGGTTTCAATCGCCGGTACTTCCTGGAAGTGATTATAGACTTTTATCACCTGTACGGTAGTATCGTCTCTGCCCCCGCGTTGGCGGACTAAATCAACCAGCTTCCGGCAAGCCTGCCGGGGAGAACTGGAAAGCACAATGGTTTGGATTTCCTCTTCGGAGATATTCCGCATACCATCGGAACAAAGCACAAAATACTCGTCTCTGTCCACCGGCACCCGGCCCACTGTATCAACTTTAATGCCCAGCCGAACACCCAACGCCCTGGCGAGCACTGGTTTGCGAATCAATTTTCCGCCCGGCTTTTCTTTTGTCGGCACCATCTTTTCGACAACCCGGGTATGATCCATCGTCAACTGCTCGATTTTCCGGACACTGACCCGGAAAATACGGCAATCGCCAACATGGGCAATGTATGCGAATTTGTCTGTTAAAGCCAGTGCGGAGCAGGTTGCACCAATTTTACGATGCAGGTTGTTGGCCTGGGCATATTGATAAATTTGACGGTTGGCAGTATCAAAGGCGCGTTGGAGACAAAATGTGATGTCATCCGAGGGGTAGGTAAAATAGTTTTCCTTAACAATCCGAACACTCATTTTTCCGGCATCACGGCCGCCGGGATTACCAGACTTAGAATCTGCGACAATAAACAATTGCCCTTTTTGACTGGCAAGATTGGAATGCTCTTCCGGATACTTTCCGTAGCTATCATTATTTACCTTGCGCTTTAGCCCCTGATTGGAAAGAATCGCGTAATCAATCTTTATTTTTTCATTAATTTGCACAGACATGATAACTTCAGGGTTTTTAAGGTTATAATTTTTCGCTACAAGCTTTTTTCAAACAATACAAAAAGCGTCACGGCATTTCAACAATTTTATGCAAAAATCCAAGTATTTATAGAAAACAAACGTCCTGTTTGTTCATTCAGACAAGGTGAGAAGAGGTTAAGTCACTATTTTTCTGAATAATTTTCTGCATAAAACTCAATCAATCGATTCTGCAGACGGGAATTCAGCCCTGAATTCCCAGGCTTCAGAAAAAAGGTATCACCGGAAAAATTAAAAAAAAGTGACGGATGGCAATTTTGAACTATAAAAAATATAAGGGTTTCGGGCCTTTAATTTCCCGAAACCCAAGTAGAAAAGAGAGGCTTACAAACAGAAAAATATTCAAGAACTGCTTATTTCAGTTTGATCATTTTCATAGATTTTGCAAAATTATTCACCGAGAGGCGGTAAAAATAAATACCGCTGGCACTTTCCATACCGTTAAGGTCTTTGCCATCCCAGCGTTTTTCATAATAGCCGGCTGCCAGAAAATCGTCCACAAGCGTAGCTACTTTTTGTCCCAAGACGTTGTAAATATTAACAGTTACCAATCCGGATTCAGCTAACTGGAATCGGATAAATGTTTCCGGGTTAAACGGATTGGGATAATTCTGTAACAGCTGATGATCATCCGGCACAAAAACATCTACATTTT
>JAUIFT010000172.1 GCA_030430345.1 Calditrichia bacterium
TAGTGGAAGATTAATCCGGGAGAAGCTTTAGCTGCGCGCCTTAAGTGCTAAAATTAACCTCTGTTGGAATCGTTATAAGTACCTTGTAAGTTAAACGAGCAACCCAAACAGATGGAGGATAATCGCATGAATTCATTGGCGACGTTAGCGACTTTCTTCGGCTGGTGCACCGTCATCAATATTGGTATTTTATTATTTAGTCTGTTGATGATTAGTCTGTTGAAAGATTGGATCGGAACGATCAGTGCGCGTTTATTTGGCATCACTGCAGAAGAAGGCAAGGCAACTTTTTTCCGGGTTTTCCAGCAATATCGCTTCTCTATTGTTTTGTTTAATCTGGTGCCTTATATCGCGTTAAAAATTATGACTGGATAACCGCAAGTTTCAATCCCACATAAAAAAAGCCTGATGATAAAATCATCAGGCTTTTTTATATCGATGGCAATTTCAATTAATTGTTCAAACGGATGATATGACCGAGGTTCAGCCGTAATACGGTCAGTTCCCGGTTTACCCGTGGTGCATCCTGCTTAAAGCGAATGTTTGCCAATACGCCTTCATAAAGGCGGGCATTCTCTAACCTGTCCCGCAAGGCATCCGGCGATATTCCCTGGGAATAATTGGATAGCAGCCACTTCATGATATCATAGCCGAGTAAATGAAATTGTTGTGGCGTCTCGCGCATTTCAGTGCGGAAACGATTCATAAATGCCTGATAGTTGGGGGAATCCGGATCGTAGTAACCGGCAGTGGTATATACCAGCCCTTCCAGATGCTGGCGATTTTTTCGCAGCATTAGCGGATCATTCCAACCCTCATTGCCAATCAGCGTCGTGCGGATATTGCTGAAAGCGAGCTGCTTGGCGAAAAATTGAATAAAGTCCGGATTTCTAATAACGATTAACAGGCCGTCAATACCGGTAGAAGGCAAGTCGGTAGAATCGATGCGGGTGCCGGTACGGCTGGGCTTAAAAATATCGTTAAGGTACGTGCGATATTTCCGGCGAATAAGATCTTCACCAACGGTGGAATCGCTTTGCACGACGGAATCCCGAAATGCCAGGTAGAAGCCTTCCCGCCAGATTGCCCGGAATTGCCGGGTAAAATCCTGTGCGGTTTCATAATACCATTGGGTGGTAATTACCTCGCTGCCGTTCTCTTCGGCAGTTTTCTGGAAGCTTTCGACAAAATCCTGACCATACGAATTAACCGGCGCGATAATCGCCAGGCGTTTTACAGCCAGTTCCTTCGCAGCATATTCCCCGAGAAAACGTCCCTTGGTTTTGGTATCAGGATTTATCTGGAAAGTGTACGGGCTCAGATTGGCCAGGCCATGCTGGGAGCTGAGCGGAACCACATACGGTTGTTTTTCATAACGGGAAACCAATGCCAGGCTGGCATTTTGATCGGTATTTAAAGGACCAATAACGCAGAGCGGCTGCCCCGCTTCAATTTCCCGTTCGACAGTATTCAGGGCGTTAACAACAGTGGGGTCTACATCTGTGGTGGTCAATTCCAGCGAGCTGCCGGGGTTGCGACGCTTATATTCTTTCAGCGCATATTCCATTCCCGCCACCATTGCTTCGGAAGTCTTTTGCACTTGTGGTTCGAGGGATTTCAGGAAAAGGAAACGATTACCACTGCTGCGGGTGATTGTGCTGCCGCTGTCGCCGCCGAGCATGCGCCGGGCTTCCTCGGTAAATATATGATCCGGCTGCTCCCGCAGAAATGCGCGCAGTAACCGCCGGGCTTCATTGTTCTGGCCGGACTGGGCGAGTTTTCTTGCCCGGGCCAATTTAACGATACCGTCCAGCAGTGGATTGGCATGCCGCAATTGAAACGCTTCCAGATCCGCACTCGCCACATGATTTGCCATCGTTTCGTAAATATAGCCGGCGCTGATTTTCCGCAAGCGCGGATCGCGAGTGGTTTTGATTACCGAAATCCATTCTTCCACGGCGTCATTGTACTTGCGCAATTTAAACAGCGTATTGCCGAGCAAATGATGAACGTCGTCGGTATAAGCACTTTCCGGATGCTTGGTGAAAAAATACTTGCAGACGACTTCAGCGTTGGTATAGTTGCTCAGTTTGTAATAGGATTTTGCCAGCATCAGGCGAACCCCGGTAATGTATTGCCCGTTGGGGTATTGCTGAAGCATTTCCAGAAATGTATTTTGCGCGGATTGAAAGCTACCGCTTTTATAGGCATCCAAACCGGCATCGAACTTGGTTTTTTCAGCAGAATTCTGCGCGAATGCCAGTGAGAAAAATGTGAGAACCAGGAAGAGCGACATGCATCTTTTCAAGGGAGTCTCCTCTGGGATTTGGAATTTATAAGTTTTTGTTACCATATATTTTTTAACAGGATGACTTAATGTGGTGGAATGTCGATTGTAATCTGCACTTGTCGAAAATTAATAAAAAAACGTAAAGACTTGAAAATATAAGGCGTTCGGGGAAGAATGTCAATTTGAGATGTGTTTTTCTTGTAGTTATCCATGGCTTGATTCTCGATTTCGAACCCTGTATATTCAACTGACTAAAAATAGAGAGTAATAGATTTGTAGATCAAGGTTAAACATCACTCCGAGCCAAAACGTCTAAGTATTCCCTTGAATATAAGATGCCCGGCCGATAGGGTGATACCGGAAACGGGATCGCCTTCCGTGTTTGAAAAGGAGCGAAATTATGAAGCGCCGTAATAATATGGACGGTCTTCAGCAGGCAATATCCCCCCAATCGAGCAACCCCCGGAAAATTTTGATAGATAATTGGGGCCGCCGAATCGATTACGTCCGGTTGGCGGTGACCGATCGCTGTAATTTACGCTGTATCTACTGCATGCCGGAAAAGATGCGTTTTTTGCCCCGGCAGGAAATTCTCACTTTTGAGGAGATGGAACGGACCATTCGCATATTAGCCGGGATGGGGATTCGAAAAGTGCGGATTACCGGTGGAGAGCCATTTGTGCGCAAAGGACTGATCGATTTTTTGGAACGGATAAAAAATGTTCCCGGGATTGAGCGCATCCATATTACCAGCAATGGGGTGTTATTGCCGCCCTATCTGGATGATTTGAAGCGGTTGGGCATCGCCGGGGTTAATCTCAGTCTGGACAGCCTGGACCGGGATCGTTTTTACAAGATGACCCGCCGGGACGACCTTCCGGAAGTGATGGCCGCAATGGAGGGGATGATCGTCCGGGAAATTCCCCTGAAAATCAATGTTGTTTTAATGGAAGGAAAGAATATTGAGGACATCATTCCAATGGCAGCATTGAGTAAAAAGTATCCGGTGGATATCCGCTTTATTGAGGAGATGCCTTTTAACGGCACGGATAATGGCAAGCCCCGGTTGCGC
The DNA here is from genome assembly GCA_030430345.1 of Calditrichia bacterium. The sequence goes on from JAUIFT010000172.1 coordinate 3,363, forward strand.
TGGGATTACAAGCGGATTTTAGGAAAGCTAAAAGAAGCCTATCCGGATATTTACAAACTGGGCGATCCTCCGGCATCCACGGCAATGAATTACGCTATTCCCGGGCATCTTGGCAGTGTGGGCATCATCGCCGGATTTAGCCGGACATTCTGCGGCACCTGCAACCGTATTCGGATAAATGCCCGGGGTATATTGCAGACCTGCCTCTATGGCGATGGCGTGCTGGATGTGCGGGAGCTGCTCCGCAACGGCGCCAGCGATACGGCGATCGCAGATTTTTTCCGCCTGCACGTTGGCCAGCGCGCCAAAGATGGCTGGGAAGCGGAAAAACAGCGCTTAACAGTGCGGGAAGTAAGCACATCGATGTCCACCATCGGTGGATAAGCAGAAATCGAAAACCTGTAACCGGGATGCCCCGGAATTTGCAGATAGATAATTTTACATAGAGAAGGAGTTTGCGATGATTGATGTTAGTCCGAAGTTTAAAACCTTGCGTTATGCCATGGCAAAAGGCACTTTAATTACCAGTCCGGAAACGGTGAATCGGGTGTTGGACCGCACCGTGCCGAAAGGCGATGTGCTGGAAGTTGCTCGTGCCGGCGGGATAAATGCTGCCAAACGCTGCGCGGACTGGATGATATTCTGCCATAATATGCCGTTGGATTGGGTGGACTTAAAATTTGAATTTGAGGAAGACCGCATCAAGGTGTTTGCGGAAACCCGGGCGATCTGGAAAACCGGTGTGGAAATGGAAGCGATCGCCGCGGTAACCGGAGCGATGCTCAATATGTACGACATGCTGAAGCCGCTCGATGATAATTTGACGATCAGCTCGGTTAAGCTGGTTAAGAAAAAAGGGGGTAAGGGGGATTATCGGGATGGTTTCGAGAATGACTTGAAAACGGCTGTCCTGGTTATTTCGGATTCAACTTTTGCCGGAGAGCGGGAGGATAAATCGGGAAAAATTATTCAGAAATTTCTCGAAAATCAGCCAATAGATGTCACGAACTATGAAGTGTTGCCGGATGAAAAAGCGCAAATCAGCGAACGGTTGCGGCAGCTGGCTGATGATGAAGGCATCGACCTTATCTTCACGACGGGAGGCACTGGCCCCGGTCCACGGGATGTAACCCCGGAAGCAACGGAAGCCGTTATTGTGAAATCTTTGCCGGGGGTCGCGGAAGCGATCCGCAAGCATGGTAAGGACCGAACGCCCTATGCGATGCTTTCCCGGGAGGTTTGCGGGATGCGCAATGATACCATTATTATAAATCTTCCCGGAAGTTCCAAGGGAGCGCTGGAAAGTGTGCAGGCGATATTTCCCGGTATTTTACACGCTTTTCCGATGATGCGTGGCTTTGGTCATTAATTCCGGAATGAGAAGCAGTTGCCAAAATAGCCTGCCGGTTAGCGCTTCCAGGTGAGCACAAATGCCGGAGGCAGGTTGCGAAAAACCACCCGGCTGCGGTGATGATTCCCAAAGATTTCGTCCATTTGCCGGCGAAATTTAACCGCGGGGGGTAAGCGATAGGCATGAACATATTGAAAGGTGCGGAAGATACAGCCTGGCGGCATCAGGCGTTGCAGGGTTTGCAGGATACCACGGCGCGTCTGTTCATTTAATACAGCGAAAGGAATGCCGGAAATAATCGCTTTCGCGGGATCAAAACCGGAGCGCTTATAGAGCTCATTGGCATTTTCCGCCCGACCGGCAATGAAACAAAGATCGGGAAATCGAGACTGTAAATGCTGGACAAACTTTGGTTCCAGTTCGATGCCAACATATGCCTGTTTATTCGGCAGGATTTGTTGAATATGGCGGGTGAATGCGCCGGTGCCCGGACCCAACTCGAGAATTGTCTCTCCCGGACCTATTTTAATATCCTGCACCATTGCTTTTGCCAGTTCCGAAGAACTGGGCGTGATTGCGCCTATTTTCGTTGGATTTTTTAAAAACTGCTTAAAAAAATCCAGACGAACGGTTGCTTGCTTCTCCATCATTTGTCCCCATGGTAATTTGCCGGTAAAGATAAAAAGGAAATCTCAGGTGGAGGGTTCAGATAACCTCCATGTTTCCGGAATACTAACTAAGATACAAAAAATGCCAGTATCCTCAAAATAATCCTCCCGGATATTTTTTCCAAGAAAAATCAAGAATCACCTAATGCCCCGAGTGTATTACTATTTTCTCAGACAGCTTAAGTGATCGTTTTGTTGCAGTTTATCTATCGTTAATAGAAAATTGTTTCGGAAGGATGTTTTTTGGTTAGCAGCATATTCTTTTTGCTGGCAGCCGTTTTAATGCGAACCAGATTGCGCTGTTCCTCAAAGAGTTCGAAAAAGGAAAGATGGGAAACGGTGATCTCTTTTAATTCCGCCAGGGAGATATCATCAAAGATGCAAGTTGTTCGGGTCTTCCCAATCGATATTTCCTTCTGCAAAGAATCCAGCACTAACGGCATGAGGTTTAGCTTGATCGAAAGTTGATCTTTCAAATATTGAAAAACCTCTGCTTCGGCATTATCCGCCTGTTTCTCGCTGCCGAGATATAGCGATTGTCCCTTCTTCTGCTGAATAGCCATCTCCAGGTCTTCGGTAAAAAGCGTCAACGTAACCTTGATCGAAGCAGTATCCTGAGAATAAGCGATATCGCAAAGGCTGACATAGAGCGGGTGAGCGATCAGCGAATTACCCGTAAGCAATACAAGCAGCAAAAAGATGGATTTCAATCTGAAACTGTGAAATGAGTATCGCTTCATTTTTAATCAACCAGTTGGTTAATTGCTGCCGCTAATTTGAAATCGAGCGCGGAAATGCCGCCGGCATCATGAGTATCGAGGTCAATAGTCACCTGATTATAAACATTAAATAAGGCGGGATGATGATTCATCTTTTCCGCGATAACGGCTAATTGGGATATAAACCCAAAAGCAGCGACAAAATCCGCGAATTGGAATTCCCGGTGCAATTTATCGTTTTGCAGGGACCAGCCTGGCACTTCGGCCAATCGTTCATTTATTTCCGTGGCAGTTAATTTTTGACGCTGACTCATATTGATTCTCCGC
>JAUIFT010000173.1 GCA_030430345.1 Calditrichia bacterium
TATCGCCCACGATTTCAACAATATACTTGCCGCAATCATTGGCTACAGCGAAGTAACGCTGAACATGCTCCCGGAAGCTGGCGTTTCCTATGCCAATCTAAAACAGATTTACACTGCCGCCCAGCGCGGGAAAAGCATGGTGCAGCAGATCCTGACTTTTAGCCATCAAAACGAGCATGAAATGAAGCCGGTGGAAATTAAGTCGCTGATAAAAGAAGCCCTTAAATTGATCCGGGCAACCATGCCGATGACGATAAAAGTGCGCCGCCATATTGATGAGGCCAGCGGAGTGGTACTTGCCGATCCGGCACAAATCCACCAGATTTTAATGAATTTGTGTATCAATGCCTATTATGCCATGCAGGAACATAGTGGCGAGCTGGATGTCTACCTGGCGCCGGCGGAAATTGATGAGCAGATGTCGAAAAACATTCCCGATTTGCCAGCAGGAAAATATGTGCGCTTGGCGGTGAAGGATAATGGGCCGGGGATTCCTGCCGACGTCATCAATCGAATATTTGATCCATTTTTTACAACCAAACCAGCCGGGGAAGGCACCGGGATGGGATTGGCCGTGGTGCACGGGATTGTTAAAGCACACAATGGCGCAATTACCGTGAAAAGCAAACCGGGAGAAGGGGCGCTCTTTGAAATTTATTTACCGCATTGCCAGGCCGCCGAAACGGCGATTTCCACCCAGCCGGAAATGCCGGTAATGGCGAAAATTCCTAAAGGCGCGGAACGAGTGCTGCTGGTTGATGACGAAGCGCCGCTGATTCAAGTGGGGGAGCAAATTTTGGGGCAATTGGGATACGAGGTAACCACTTGCGGGAAAAGCACCGAGGCCCTGGCGCTCTTTTCCCAAAATCCGCATGATTATGACCTGGTTGTTTCCGACCACGCCATGCCGGACATGACCGGGGTAGAAATGGCAAAGGAGATGAAGCAGATACGGCCGGATCTGCCGATTATTATTATGAGTGGATTTGGCGACGTGCCTACCCAGGAAAAAGCCCGGGAAATCGGGGTGAATGAATTTCTCAGTAAACCGGTTTTTTCAAAAGAGCTGGGAGAAGCCATTCGACGGGTGTTAGTGAAAGAAGATAGTAAGAAAAATGTTACTGCTTAGCAGATTAGCAAATGGGCAAATGGGCAATTTTGAACGTTTTTTGCCCATTTGTCCATTTGTTAATTTATAAGAATCGCATCAATCATCCGCTCCGTAGCCCCACTATTGGTATTGACAATCTGCCGCGCGCTGTCCCCCATCTTGGCGCGATATTCCGGGAGAGTAAACATCTTGTTTAACTGCGCGAAGATATCCGCATCGGAGCGCACTACTTTCGCTGCCCCATTCCGTAACAAGAGCTGCGCCTCGCTGGAATTCTCATTTACCGGACCGAAAAGCACCGGAATGCCATAGGCGGCCGGCTCCAGCACATTATGCACATTCTGCCTGAATCCTCCCCCGACAAAAGCGGCGTCCGCCAGCGAATATAAATTGGCGAGCATACCGACACTATCTATCACCAGCACCGGCTCCCGATGATACATTGCCAGCTGCGAGTAGAGGCATACTTTTAAGGGCTGCAGCTCCCGCTTTAACTGCTCAATATGGCGGGTGGTCGGTTCGTGCGGACAAATGATTGCGAGAAAATCCGGGTACTTATCGGCGAGATTTTTGATGGCCGGCAGCAGATGATTTTCATCGGCGGGCCAGGTGCTGCCGGCGACAAATACCCGGCGATCCTGCAAAAAGCGCGGCGGAATCAGCACCTTCTTTCGGGATTCTTCGCTGCGAAAAATGACCTGATCGAACTTGCTGTCCCCGACCAGCAATATATTTTCCGCCGGAGCGAGCTTACGATAATGATCACGATCGCTGTCTGAAATAACTAAAATAAGGTCCATTGCTTCATATATCGATTGCTGAAACCAGCGCACCAGGGGATTCAGGCGTCCGCTGGAACGGTAGATGGTGCCGTTAATCAACACGCGGGGAATGCCCATCGCCGCCGCCGTCCAAACCTGATTCGGCCAGGCATCATACTTGGCGATAATTAATGCAGCGGGGTTAACCAGTTTATAAAAACGCTTTACGCTGAGCTTCCAATCGAATGGGGCATAGATGAATAAATCCACCCCGGGAAACTGGCGCACATGCTCGTAGCCGGAAGGAGAAAAGAACATCACGATCAATTTACTGGCGGGGCGGCGCTCTTTTAAACTGCGGATAAATGGCTTGATATGCTCGAATTCGCCCATTGAGGCGCAGTGAAGCAGGTAGATGTCCGGTTGTTCGGCAGGCAATGTTTTCAGGAAACCGGCGGTTTGACGAAAAGTGCGATAGCGCCCGATAATGCCCCGCCGCGCTTTTGCATTGACCAGCCCGTAAAGATGGTAAAAAATAAACAGCAGCGGGAAAATAATCAGGTTGTAAAGTCCATCCAGTATGTATCGACCCATCAGGATTCTGTCCGTTCGCTTAAGTTTCGCCCCGACTTCCTTCTTGAAAAACCTAAAATAGCACACGGATAATTGATAAAAAAACGATAATTGATTATGACCGGGATCGAATATTGTTTATTTCTCTTTTCAGCTTTAATTTTTGGGCGCTCCGGTGATTTGTAAAAAATTGAAAAAAGAGAGAAAAGCGAGCGACAATGGTTATTGTTTTAATGGGCGTATCCGGCTGTGGGAAAACCACAATCGGGAAGCAGCTTTCCCGGCAAACCGGTTTTCCTTTTTTTGAAGGAGACGCGTATCATTCCCCTGAGAACGTTGAAAAAATGAGCAGCGGAATACCCTTGACGGATGAAGACCGCATTCCCTGGATTGCCGCCCTCACTGCAGCGGTCAATGCTGATGAAGCGCCATCCAAAATTATTGCCTGTTCCGCGTTAACCGTTTTTATCCGAAACTTGATTGTTGAAAAGCTGGCAGAACCCTGCCGCTTTTTTCATCTGGAAGGTGATTTTAAGCTGATTGAAGGTCGAATGAGCAGCCGGGAAGGGCATTATATGAAATCCGGTATGCTGGCCAGTCAGTTTGCTGCCCTGGAGACGCCGGCCAATGTCGTGACCATCGATATTCGACGCTCTCCGGAAAAAATCTGCGAAGATATTCTGAAAAATTTAACCTAAAAAATGGGTGGTGAATGGGCAAATATGCAAATAGGCAAGTTTGCATATTTGCCCATTTGCATATTTACTTTTTACTGCTTACTTATTCTGCAAGGTATCCATCAGGGTGCGCAAAGAAGCTTTTTGGGAATACATAATACTGGCGATCCGGAAAATTTTCCCTCCGAGCAATGCCGTCAAGACGATAAAAAGCAGCATAATTCCCGCCGAGATGTAATAATCGATCATCGGCGGCTGTGCCAGTGGCGTACGCAGCACCATAAAGGTTGGGGTGAGTACCGGAATAAACGATAGGAAGCGGATCAGCGCAGAGTTCGGTGCCAATAATACCAATACAATCAGCGCGAGGGGAATGACTGAAATGATTCGCACGGTGAGCCCCAGTTGATGGGCATCCTGGTAATCGGCAGATAGCGATCCCACCGCAACAAAAATTGATGCAAAAAAAAGATAGCCTAAAAAGTAATAGAGAATATAGAGTCCGGCATTGTTCAGGTTGAGGAAGCCGATATCTTCAGCAGGAATGATATTCGCGGCCATCAGCAGAAAAGTAATAAACATCCAGATGAGAATCTGGAAAAGGCCAAGCATGCCAAGGCCGAACATTTTTCCCCCGATTAACTGGAAGGTGTTTACGGAAGATACCAGTATCTCAAGGATGCGTGACGATTTTTCGCTGACGATGGAAGTGAACAGGAAACCGCTGTTTGAGATGATACTGACAAAAAGCAGCAATACTGCCACAACCGGCGCGATGTAGGTAATCAAAAATTTGAATTCCCGCTTGTTCCCGCCTTCGATAAGCAATTGCTGGATCACTAACGGTTGCAACATCTCCTGAATTTTTGTAACGGTAATTTCTTCCTGGCGCATTCTTTCTTCTACAAGCATCACTTGCAGGGCTTGCTTGAGGGGTTGAATATGCAGGAAGTTCACTGGTTGAAGCGAATGAAATTCCACGATGCCTCTTTCGAAGGTGCGGGCATCGAGCAGCAGATAGCCGGAAATGCGTTTGACGCGCAGCAGACTATCGGCTTTGTTCATTACCGCTTTTTCTACCAGGGAATCGAGGTTGGTTTGCATGCGGTTATAGTCGATTTCCGCACGATCCAGCTGTTCGCGCGTGCTGATCATTTCTTCATAAGATTCGCTTAACAGCCGGGTTTTCGTGCGGGAATTCGGCCGCTGAAAATGATACTTCCGGCGCTCCTTCACTTTGTTGTAAGCTTCGTCCAGACTGTCGAGGCTTTCCCGGGTCGAGATAAGATTGATGATGTCCCGGCGCATCCGGGCGGAGGTATCCGGAAGGATTGGCTCCAGGAGGATACGCGGTTGCATATCATCCTCTGCCAATGCCGACGAGAGGCGTTCTGCCAATAGCTGACTATAGGAGGTCGTATCCACTTCCACACAGCCGATCACCTGATCCTGAGTCAGGCGGGTGTTCTCATAATAGAAAGAGGGAATGAGAATAAATGCCGTAAAGATCAGCGGCGAAAGAAAAGTTGCCAGCAGAAAGCTACGCGACTTCAGATAGCACATAAATTCCCAGGCTGCAATCACAAAAAATCGAATCATGCCTTTCCTTTCCGGCTTTTCGGGGCGGTGATATCAGCATAGATGTCCTGCAGATTCGGGCGGTGAATTTCCAGTTTCTTGACATCGACGGCACGAATGACGCTATCGAGCACCTTTTGCGGGGAATGTTTACCATCGACATAGAGCCGCACGCCCTGGTGATTTTGAGTGATCTTCTTTACCCCGAAAATATCCTGCAAGGCCTGGAGATCATCCGCGGTCTCCAGATAAATCATATGCTCCCGAAATTTTTCGCGGATATTGCTAAGCGTATCCTGAATGACCATACGGCCTTCATTTAGCATCAGAATTTCGTCGCAAACTGCTTCTGCTTCATTCATCTCTTCAGTGGCGAGAATAATCGTTTTACCCTCTTCTTTCAAATGAAGCACCAATTTGCGTATTAAGGCCTGATTGCCGGTATCCATTTTATGAAAAGGCTCATCAAGAATTAGCAGGTCGGGGTTGTGAATAATCGCGGTCATTAGCTGCACCTTTTGCCGTATTTCTTCGGAAAGGTGGAGCACTGGAGTGTCCATCTGCTCGATAATATTGAAGCGATCCATTAAACGGACAGCTTCTACCTGCGCTTTTTTACGGGAAAACCGCTTCAGGCGGGCAAAGTGAACCAGCACCTGATTGACGGTGTATTCACTGTAAAGGCCACGCTCTTCCGGCAGGTAGCCAATCGCGTTGCGGATTTTTGCATTTACGGGACGGTCATCATAAAGAATGAGGCCGCTGGTGGGGCGAACGATATCCATTAACATTCGCAGCAAAGTGGTTTTTCCGGCTTTCTTCGGTCCCAGTATACCTAAAATAAAACCGGCGCGTGCTTCAAAGGAAAGATTGTGAAGAATTGTATTGCCGGAAAACTCTTTAGAAAGATTGTCGACTTTTAGGTGCATTTTTCCTTCGTTGCTAAAATTTGAATGTTTCCGTCGCCTGCACCAAGCAATGCCTGGGTGAGTGCCTGCTGGCGGTCGGATGGAATTTTTATGACCGAAGTAATACTGGTATCAAATGTCTGCTCGTCTAATTGTCCCTGGAATTTGCCAACGATGTAATGTATCTGTCGCGTGAGATTATACGGATATTGCAGCGTTATAAAATGATATCGAACAAATTTTTCCAATTTACATTTTTGAATCGTCTCTTCCGCACATTGTCCGTATGCTCTCATTAAGCCGCCGGTGCCAAGTTTTACGCCGCCATAATAGCGGGTAACAACAAGAGCAGCTTTAATTAAACTGAATTTGTCGATGCTAAGCAGAATCGGTTTTCCGGCAGTGCCGGACGGCTCCCCGTCATCTGAATAGCGAAATATTTGTTGATCAATCCGGTAGGCGTAGCAGTTATGGGTCGCATTATAATGCTGCTGCCGGATCTCATCAAGAAATTGCTCTGCGGCCGATTTTCTTTCCACTGGCGCGATTGCACCGATAAAAAGCGAGCGCTTGATTTTTATTTCATGAACAACCGGCGCATTAATAATGAATAGTTGATTCTCAGACATAAAATTTTTTCGTTATGTGCCGCGTTTTATTTCGAAAACCAGCACCGAAAAATATACCGATTTGGGATTTCTTTGTCAAGAGAGGCTTTATCCGAGCCGGGAATTTCTCTGACGTTGTCGTCGTTAAGGATTTGGTTTTTCTGAGATTGGTCGCGGTTTATCTCCGGAGCCGCGCTTTACCTG
>JAUIFT010000174.1 GCA_030430345.1 Calditrichia bacterium
AAAATAATGCAGGATCCATTGATCTCTATTGGCAGCCTGCCGGATGATATCTACTGGTCTGATGATAGCAAAACGGTTTACTTCAACTGGAATCCGGAAAAAGCCGAGGCGGATTCGCTCTATAAAGTTTCGGTGCGCGGAGGAGAGCCGGAAAAAGTATCGGTGGTGATGCAGAGAACGCTTCCCTCCAACAGTGGAGATTATGACCGGAATTACAAGCGTAAAGTGTATGAGAAAAATGGGGATTTATATTTACTGACAGTTGCTAACGGCAACATTCAGCGTTTAACCCAAACGGTTGAACGGGAACGCAATCCGCAATTCTCCCAGGATGAGAAGCACATTATCTACACCAGTAAACGTAACATCTATGTGCGCCGCCTTTCTGATGGCATGGTAAAACAGGTAACCGACTTTCGCTCCGGCCAGGCACCTGAAAAAGATAATGGTCCCCGTAACGAAAATGAAAAATGGCTAAAAAAAGAAGAGCGGAAGCTGATCCGTATTCTTCGGGAGCGTACCGATAAATCCGAACTGAGCAAAACCCGCCGGGAGCAAAACAAGCCAGAGGGTCCGAAAGAAATTTATCTTGGTAGTAAACGCGTTGATGGGCAGCAGTTAAGTCCCGATCAGCGATTTGTCACTTTTCGCCTGATTACTTCAGCTAGCGGTGCGAAGCGTACAAATGTGCCGGATTATGTCCGGGAAGACGGATTCACGGAAAACCTGCCCGCCCGTGCAAAGGTTGGCAGCCCGATAGACAAGTATGAGTTTGGGATTTATGATACGGATCGGGATACCGTTTATTATATCGATGAGGAACAGATTCCCGGTATTTATGACCAACTGGCTTTTCTTACGGCAGAAGCGGATAGCAGTACGGAGGAGGCAGATAAAACACCAAGAAGCCTGGTTGTTTATGGCCCGTACTGGTCCGATAATGGCGCTCATGCCGTTGTTGTTATTCGCGCCTGGGATAATAAGGATCGCTGGATTATGCAGTTGGATCCCGCCGAAGGTAAACTCAGCCTGCTCCACCGGGAGCATGATGATGCCTGGGTGGGGGGACCGGGAATTTCCGGTTGGGTATTTTTCCCCGGTAATATCGGCTGGATGCCGGATAACCGGCGGGTATGGTTTCAATCGGAAAGCAGCGGGTATTCTCACTTGTATACGGCAGATATCGCCTCAAAGAAGGTGGTCGCATTAACCAGCGGCAATTTCGAAGTTACCGCTGCCCAACTTTCCCGCAATGGGAAAACCTGGTATCTGACTACCAGTGAAGTGCATCCCGGGGAACGACATTTTTATCAGATGCCCGCCAATGGGGGAAAACGAACTAAAATAACCACGATGGAAGGAAACCACCAGGTAACCGTTTCTCCGGATGAGAAAACCCTCGCCATCCGCTACTCCGCGGGGAACAAGCCCTGGCAGCTATTCCTGATGGCAAATAAAGCAAAAGCACCGGCCCGTCAGATTACCGACGATCTTTCCGAGCAATTCCGCAGCTACAACTGGCGGACGCCGGAGAATGTCACTTTTACCGCCCGTGATGGCGCCACCGTGCATGCCCGGCTCTACCGGCCATCTTATCGTACCGATACTGATCCGCCGATTGGCAAAGGAGCGGCGGTGATTTTTGTCCATGGCGCCGGCTACCTGCAGAATGCCCACAAATGGTGGAGCACCTATTTTCGGGAATATATGTTCCACAATTTATTAGCCGATAATGGTTACACCGTGTTGGATATTGATTATCGGGCCAGCGCCGGCTATGGGCGGGACTGGCGCACCGGTATCTATCGCCATATGGGCGGAAAAGACCTCAGCGATCAAATCGATGGCGCGCAATATCTCATCGATCAGCTGAATATCGATCCGGCCCGCATCGGTATTTATGGCGGTTCCTATGGTGGATTTATCACCTTCATGGCATTATTCACCGAACCGGATGTTTTTGCCTGTGGCGCAGCTTTACGGCCGGTGAGCGATTGGGCCCACTATAACCATCCCTATACATCGAATATTCTCAACGAACCCCAACTGGACTCGCTGGCTTATCAGCGCTCATCTCCCATTTATCATGCCGAAGGGTTAACTAAGCCATTGCTGATTTGCCATGGGATGATCGATACCAATGTGCATTTTCAGGATGTAGTGCGTTTGGCGCAGCGTTTAATTGAGCTTGGGAAGGAAGATTGGGAAGTGGCCCTTTACCCATTAGAAGGGCATGGCTTCAGGGAGCCAAGCAGCTGGACGGATGAATATCGGCGCATATTCAAACTTTTTGAAACGCATTTAAAATAGTCCGATATTTTTAGTTGCGGTCGATTTAAACCCTGCTTATTTTTCTGCGATTCAATATATAGAGAACCGAAAAGCAAATCCCGAAAAGATGAAAAACAGGGGTTGGAAATGCCGCAACAGGATCAAACGATCGCAGCCATTCGGGAGGCCGTTCGCCTTTCGCCGGATAGTATACCACTTCGTCAACATTTAGCAGAGCTGTTAGTCCAGCAGGGAGATTACCCAGCCGCCGAGCAGGAATATAGGCAGGCATTAATGCTGGCGCCGGAAGCTATCAATATCAAACTGGGACTGGCGGAAGTATTTTTTATTCAGGAGAAAACTTCCGCGGCATTAGTGATCGTCGAAGAACTGACCTCGAAAGATGAACCAGCCCCGGCAGCGCTCATGCTGCTCAGCCGCCTCTACTTACGTTCCGGAGATGAACAGCAGGCTGCTGCTGCCTACAGCCGGGCGGTAAAATCCGATCCTACTTTATTTGATGCCGAGTTGGAAGTGCGTTTTCAACCTTTCCTGGAAACGGAGAAGGAGGAAGATGAAGCGCGCAAGCTGAAAATTCCGCTGGGTGGGGAAGCGCCGCCATCCCCCGATGCAGATCTGGAACGCCCGGACATGTCTTTTAAAGACGTCGGCGGCATGGAGAGACTGAAAGAAGAAATTCGGATGAAAATTATTCATCCGCTGGAGCATCCGGAGATTTACCAGGCCTATGGAAAGAAGATCGGCGGTGGTATTCTGATGTATGGTCCTCCCGGCTGCGGGAAAACCTACCTGGCCCGGGCAACTGCCGGGGAAGTCAATGCTAACTTTCTTGCTGTTGGTCTGCATGATGTCCTGAATATGTATATCGGGCAAAGCGAAAATAATTTGCATGAGCTGTTCGAAATGGCCCGGGAAAATCAACCCTGTGTACTCTTTTTTGATGAGGTGGATGCACTGGGCGCCAGCCGCAGCGATTTACGCCATAGCGCCGGGCGGCAGCTGATTAACCAGTTCCTGGCGGAAATGGATGGCGTCAGCGCTTCAAACGAAGGCGTGCTGATCCTTGCTGCCACCAATGCCCCCTGGCACCTCGATTCTGCTTTTCGCCGGCCGGGCAGATTCGACCGGATTATTTTTGTGCCGCCCCCGGATGCGGAAGCGCGGGAAGGAATTCTGAAGATTATGCTCAAAGATAAACCGACGGATGATATTCAGTACGCGAAGATTGCCAAAAAAACCGAGAATTTCTCCGGCGCGGATCTGAAGGCAATTGTAGATATCGCCGTGGAAAACAAGTTGGAAGCCGCAATGAAAGCGGGCCGTCCCTCACCACTGGAAACCAAAGACTTGCTCAATGCTTTGAAAAAGCTGCGCCCTACAACGAAAGAGTGGTTTTCCACCGCTAGGAATTATGCGTTGTATTCCAATCAGAGTGGCATTTATGATGATATTCTATCTTACTTGAAGATAAAGTAATCAACTGGAACACGGGATACATTTCGCCCCGAATGGGGCTTGAATCAATCTAAACAATATTAATACTATAGATATGTCGTCCCGATGGGACGCTTAAAGTAATAGTTGTTGGAGTTGGCGCGGAGCCCTGTAAGGGCGATATCTTTATAGCGATAAGTTCTGTTTATAAAATTTAAGCCCTGTAGGGGCGGCATATTGCCAGCATTTTTTCAATATCAACTCTGTAAAGATTCAGTCAATAATTTTTCACACCGAAAATTAACAGCCACAGATTTTTAGCTTTAGAGGAGAAGCGCAATATGTCAGCGAATCTGGAACGTGCACAACTATTGTTTGAGCAATCCCGTTATCCCCAGGCGGCGGAAGAGCTGCAGCAAGTCGTGGCGGAAGATCCGGAAAATGCTTATGCCCATGCGTTATTGGCATTGACTCTCTCGGAAATGGGGAAGCCAAAATTTGCTTTAGAATCTGCGAATCAAACGATTGCCCTCGCACCGGACTGGGATTACAGCTATTACGTGATGAGCATTATTCTCTTTGAGCAGGATAAAATCCGTGAGTCAAAAAGTGCGATTAAGAAGGCGATTGAAATTGAACCGGAAGACGAACGCTATTTTGCTTTGCTGAGCAATATACATTATCAAAATAAAGATTGGCAATTAGCGCTGGAGTCTGCCGAAGAGGGATTGCGCATTAACTCGGAGAATGTACAGTGTGCCAATCTGCGGGCGATGGCTTTAACCCAGCTGGGACGAAAAGAAGAAGCCGGAATGACAATTGAGAACGCCTTGCACAAAGATCCGGAAAATGCCCTTACTCATGCGAACCAGGGCTGGACGCTCCTTCAGCAGGGGGACCATAATGCCGCAATGAATCATTTTAAGGAAGCATTACGGCTGGACCCGACAATGGATTGGGCCCGGGAAGGCATTGTCGAGGCTTTAAAAGCGCGCAATCCCATTTACCGGATTTTTCTGAAATATCTCTTCGCTATGGCCCGCTTAAAGGAAGGGATGCAATGGGCCGTGATTATCGGTGCATACGTATTATACCGGGTATTACTGAGCGTGGTCGAATCCAATCCTGCGCTGGAGCCTTTATTCTGGCCAATTGTCGGACTGTATCTCGGTTTTGTGCTGCTTACCTGGGTTGCCGATCCATTGTTTAACCTTTCGCTCCGCTTGAATGCATTTGGCCGCCTGGCCTTATCCGAAGAGCAAATTACCGCGTCAAACTGGATCGGGGGATTTCTCTTAATTGCGGTGATTATGTTCCTGGCCGGTGTTGCCACCGGGAATAGTACCTACTATTTTATTGGCGCCGGTTGCGCCACGATGATTCTACCGGTTTCCGGAATATTCAAAGTGCATAAGCCGGGCAGTCGCCGCTTTCTGATTGGCTATAATGTCGTTTTGTGTATTGTCGGTGGCCTGGCCGCTTACCTCGCATTAACCGGTGCCCGGCAGGGGGTAGGTCTCGGTGGACTCTTTATTTTGGGAGTTGTTGCCTATACCTGGATTGCCAATTTTTTTATCGGCCGGGATTAACGGGATTTTACAGAGGCTGCAGATGAGAGAGCAGAAAAGTTACAAGATGCATCCCTGGTTGCGTAGGGCAATCTGGGTCTCGCTAATATTGCTAATAGGATATCTGATGTTCCCCTGGTTAATCCGTAAAATGATCTATCCGGCGCCGTTTTTCACGGTCGGGGCGCCCCCGGCGCAAATTGAGGAAGTGCCCTTAAAGTTAGCCGATGGTACAGAGGTTTTTGCTTGGTTAAAGCACTCGAATCATACTGCTAACGACAGTACTCCGGTGCTGCTCTTTTTTCATGGAAATGGGGAGAACCTGAAAACGATGCAAATGGGAGGAATGTTTGAAGCCTTTACGGATCTCGGGGTACACTTTCTTGCCCTGGATTATCCCGGCTATGGGAAAAGCGAAGGGAACGCCTCGGAAGAATCAATTTTGGCAGCAGCTAACGAGCTTTTTACCTGGGCGAATGAGGCATTTCCCAAAGCCCCGAAAATTATCGGGGGATGGTCGCTGGGCGCAGGGGTTGCTTTTCAAAATGCCGCGGCGCATTCATCGGATATCGATGGCCTGCTGGTGATCAGTCCCTGGTCATCCCTGCCCGATGTCGCTGCTGCTCACTATCCGCGCTGGATGGTCAATTCGCTGTTGAAAGAGCAATATGATTCCCGTAAAGCAGCGGAAAAGATTACTTGTCCGGCGTTGGTGATTCATGGGGAGCGGGATGGCATTATTCCTTTCTCCCAGGGAAAATTGGTAAAAAATTATTTGGCTGGCAAGGTGAGCTGGCTGCCAGTGGCGAATGCCGGCCATAATGATATTTTTCAGCGGCAGGTGGTTTGGGAGGCGATTGGGACTTTTCTCAAAAATTTTAGCGCCGCCGAGTGAGCCTTTGGCTTACTCTTGCTGGGGATGTGTAATGCCTTCGGCATAAATAGGAATGGCTTTGGCTTACTCTTGCTGGGGATGTGTAATGCCTTCGGCATAAATAGGAATGGCTTTGACTTACTCTTGCTGGGGATGTGTAATGCCTTCGGCATAAATAGGAATGGCTTTGGCTTACTCTTGCTGGGGATGTGTGACTCCTTCGGCATAA
>JAUIFT010000175.1 GCA_030430345.1 Calditrichia bacterium
CCGGCCGTTTTCAATTGCAGAGAGTATATGATTCATATCAACCTTGTATTTTAGTTGCATATGCAACGGGTTTCCAATATATCGCAAATTTGCCGAACTGCAAATAAAAAATCATTCTGAATTGCCCGGAATATTATGATTCTAGGGCAAATCCGAAAAATATCTCAATAGCCGTTCGGTTTGTCTAATTGTTGGAGAATTGTTAGACTGTTCAATAACGAACAGGCGATGTCGCGGAATGAACACAACATTGCCGTCAAAAGGGGAACAAACAGCCGTTATGCCAGCACACCGGCGTTTATCAGGAAATGGCACAGAAGTTGAACTGAAAAATCGTTGGACTAAGCGCCGGTGAGTTTATGCAGAATTTAAGAAAGTTTATAAGCAGTGAATCTTCTTTTGTTTCTCCACGTAATGGTGAAACTATCTGCATAGATTCACTGCGTTTTAAGAAAAATCGAAATAGGATTGATGCGATTTAACACCGGAGAATGTCATGGACCAACCACGAGGAGAAAAAATTTCGACCCAGAACTCTATGGATCGAAAGATTAAGAAGCAGAAGTGGCCCCCCAAAAAAATTGCCGGCGCTGCCGTCGGTGGACTTTTTGTAATTGTCGTTTTGTATAATTTGTTACTGGGTGATCATAGCTCTAAACTGAACGTTCAGGCGGAGAAAATAACGATTAGCACCGTTTCTCATGGCCCCTTTCAGGAGTTTATTCCGGTCACCGGTAATGTTTTACCCATCAAAACTATTTATCTGGATGCTGTCGAAGGTGGCCAGGTAGATACCATTTATCGCAAGGCTGGTAGCATCGTGAAGGAAGGCGATCAGATCCTGCGCCTGGAAAATACTTCCCTGCACCTGCAGATTTCCAGTCAGGATGCGCTGGTTGCCGAACAACGCAACCTGCTTACCAACACCCGTTTCACCCTGGATCAAAATCAAACTCAAAGTCGTCAGCTCTTGATTAATCGTGAATATGAAGTGCGCCGTTTGCACCGCATCTACCGGAATCAGGAAGCGCTTTTCCAGCAAACCCTGATTTCCAAGGATGAGTTCGAGCAGAGTAAAGACGATTATGAATTTGAGAAAAAACGCCAGGATTTGGCCGTTAAGGCATTTAAACGGGATTCCGCATTCCAGGAAATTCAGCTGCGGCAGTTGGAAGGCAATGTTGGCCGTTTGGAAAACAACCTGAAAATCGCCCGCCGCCGCCTGGAGAATTTAACCATTCGCGCCCCTGTATCGGGACAATTGACCTCACTAAATGCAGAGATTGGTGAATCGAAGTCTCAAGGCCAGCGCCTCGGTCAGGTAGATGTTCTCGATGGCTTCAAAGTGCGCGCGGCAATTGACGAGCACTATATCGCTAAAATTGGTATCGGCCAACGTGGGCAATTCGACTTTGCCGGTCAAACCTACACCCTGGTAACGAAAATCGTTTACCCGGAAGTTACCAATGGCCGTTTTGAAGTCGATATGGAATTTGAAGGTGATGTGCCGCAAGTGCGCCGCGGACAAACCGTTCGTATCCGCCTGGAGCTAGGCGACCTGGAAGATGCAACCATGATTTCCCGTGGCGGATTTTACCAGAAGACCGGTGGAAACTGGGTATATGTGCTTACCGAAGATGGCAGCGAAGCGGTAAAACGCAATATTCGCCTTGGCCGTCAGAATACCCAGGTCTTTGAAGTGCTGGATGGATTAGAGTCGGGAGAGCGGGTAATTACCTCTTCTTACGACAATTATGGTGATATCGATAAACTGATTATAAAAAATTAATAAACTTTTTGGAAAAACTACTGTCTAATGATTCAAACAGGAGAGAGATCCGGAAAGCAGTTTTACCGGAAATAGTTTGGATCAGCCATCAATAAGAAGGAGTGAGCAATGATTAAAACCGTCAATTTAAAGAAGCTTTACACAACGGAAGAAGTAGAAACGACTGCATTAAACAGCGTAAATATCGAAGTAAAACAAGGTGAATTCGTTGCAATTATGGGCCCGTCCGGTTGTGGAAAATCGACCCTGTTGAATATTCTCGGCCTGCTGGATAATCCCAGCGGTGGTGAATATCATTTCCTCGATCAAGAAGTATCGAAATACTCGGAAAGAGAGCGTTCCAATCTGCGTAAGGAAAACATTGGTTTTATTTTCCAGAGCTTTAACCTGATCGATGAATTGACGGTTTATGAAAATGTTGAACTCCCCCTGTTATACCTGGGCGTACCGGCTGCCGATCGGAAAAAGAAAGTAAATACTGTTCTGGAAAGAATGGGCATTATGCACAGAACCAATCACTTCCCACAGCAGCTATCCGGTGGTCAGCAGCAGCGTGTCGCGGTGGCCCGTGCGGTTGTCGGCGGACAAAAACTGATTCTCGCGGATGAGCCGACTGGTAACCTGGACTCCACCCATGGTGATGAAGTAATGAACATGCTGACCCAATTGCACGAAGAAGGCACCACAATTATTATGGTAACGCACTCGCCATCTTATGCAGAATATTGCCAGCGGATCATCCACCTCTTCGACGGACATGTGGTAACGGAAAACATCAAAGATTCTTTCCGTGTTTAATGAATAAAGCCGCCGTTGGAGGGCATAATGATTGAATTAAAGAATATATTTAAATTTTACTCAAATGGATTTGTAAAAACCTATGTGCTGCAGGATATCAGCCTGGATATACAGCAGGGCGAGTTTGTAACGATTATGGGGCCATCCGGCTCCGGTAAATCGACCTTACTGCATATTCTCGGTATGCTGGATAACGCCTCAAATGGCGAGTATCGCTTCCTCGATCAGCCGGTGCATAATATCAGCGAGCGAAAGCGCTCCGATATTCATAAAGAGCATATCGGTTTTGTTTTTCAGGCATATCACTTAATCGACGAACTAACGGTTTACGAAAATATCGAAACGCCTCTGTTGTATAAAAAGGTAAAATCGAAAGAGCGTAAAAGCCTGGTGGGTGATATTCTCGACCGTTTTAAGATCGTTGGCAAAAAGGATCTTTTCCCCAGTCAGTTATCCGGTGGTCAGCAGCAGCTCGTTGGCATTGCCCGGGCAATTATTACCCGCCCGACCCTGCTGTTAGCGGACGAACCGACCGGTAATCTCAACTCCGGACAGGGTGAAGAAATTATGGATATTTTCCGCACCCTTCATCAGGAAGGAACCACGATTATTCAGGTCACCCACTCCGAGAAAAACGCCCAGTATGGCGACCGGACCATCCATCTGCTTGATGGCCGGGTGCAGGGTGAAGAGATTATCGAAAAAGCCCACGCCTGATATTCCAACATTAGAAAATATATTAAAAAAGCCTCCCTTAGCGGGAGGCTTTTGGCTTTAACAAGAAAGGGTACTTATGTAATAGAAGAGTACTGCTCATGAGAGCCATATTATTACCAGGACCTCTACCCAATTGACAACAATCGAATAGAAGTAACCTGATATAAAATCCCTCCAACTTCAAAAGTTGGATTTATTGAGGTGAAGATGTTCTGAGCATTTCTGAAAATCTATGACGCTAGGGCGTGTTGACATTCGGCCAATATCACAAATTTTGAGCGATTTTCTTGCCGAATGCGACGCTTTTTGAGCCGCGATGCGGTGTATCTCGCGAAAAAAGCAACAAAATTCGGCGTGAAAAGCGCCAAAAAGTGGGGTGTTGGATGAATGTCAACACGCCCTAATATAAATGACAATTATTACCGCCGTATTAAGATCCGGGAGAGAATTGGTTATACTCTCTGATATATCTTCGCAATAAGGCCACTCCCCTTACCGTTCAACCACATTTTTTCTAATTCACATTTTTTTATAAACTATTTCCCGTTTCCTCCCGTCTTCTTTTTGATATCTGCAACAAATTTCCAAACGAATTGTCTGTCTTGAAAAAACAGGAGCCGTTATGTTTGCCAACTATCTAAAGATCACGTTTCGCAACTTGCTCCGGCATCGGGGACACGCCTTTATTAATATCCTGGGGTTGTCGATCGGTATCGCTGCTGCCATCCTAATTTTTCTTTACGCCCGGAATGAGCTAAGCTACGATGCTTTCCATGAGAATGGCGAGAAAATCTTCATTGTTTATAAGGAACGAAATACCGCTACCGGCACCCAGATTTTATATGACACCTGGATTCCCCTGGCAAACGAGCTGAAACAGGATTACCCGGAAGTTGTTAACGCCAGCCGCGCTTTTACCCGGAATCGCTGGGTTATTTCCGGCGACAATAAATTTCAGGACAGGGTGACATATGCGGACCCGGCCTTTCTGGAAATATTTACCTTCCCCCTGACAAACGGCAGCGGTGAGGGTGTGCTGAAGGAACGCAACGCAGTTATCCTCAGTCAGGAAATCGCCCGGAAATATTTCGGGGATGAAAACCCAATTGGACAAACAATCAGCATCAACTACCGCAACGAATATACGGTACGCGGGGTGCTCGCACCTGTGCCGGAGAATTCCACGATTGAAGTCGAATTACTGGTGAATGTAGAAAGTTTGATTGATCCCGATGATGAAAACGCTCAACAGAACTGGAACAGCGCCTTTCTGGAAACCTATGTCCAGCTTAACACGCTGGAAAGTGCTGCCGATCTGCAGGCAAAATTACCAGGCCTGGTGGAAAAAACCTGGGGAACCGATGGCCCCAATGGCAGCAAAAATCATCAGCTAAAGTTGCTGCCGATTACCGGCTTTTATAATGCCCAAACCAATGCGAATCGCTACGCATATATCTTACTCGGTATCGCAGCGATGATTCTCCTGATCGCCTCTATCAACTTCATGAACCTGGCCACTTCCCGCTCGTTGGATCGGGCCCGGGAAATCGGTATGCGCAAAGTGCTTGGCGCCCAGCGTCTGCAGTTGATCTGGCAATTTCTCGGCGAATCTTTAATGCTCAGTATGATCGCCCTGGTTATTGGTGTCGGACTGGCAAAACTGCTGCTCCCGGCGTTTAACAATCTTTACGAACTGGCGTTAACGTTTGATATTGGTGCAAACTTGCCGGTCATCGCCACGCTGCTCCTGCTGGGCCTTTCCGTCGGTTTAATTGCCGGCAGTTATCCCGCGCTGGTGCTCTCCGGATTCAAGCCGATTGAAACCTTGAAGAATGCCTCCGGACTGGCCAGAGAAAAATTTGGCGGTAAATGGCGGCATCGTTTACTATCCACGGGCAATGTTCGCAAAACCCTGGTTGTGGTGCAATTTGGTTTATCGATTATTCTAATTTTAGGGACCATTATCGTCTGGCAACAAATTGAGTTTATGAAATCGCAGGATCTCAATTTCCGCCAGGACAATATTGTCGCGATTCCGGTCAATGTAGGGGATTTCAGTGACCGCGAAGCTGCAGCCGTCCATCTACAAGCCTTAAAGGATGAATTGCTGCAAACTGCCGGTATTCGGGGCGTTGCCTCTTCCTCGGGCGTTCCCGGCGAGTATCCTAATATGAACACCTTCGCCTGGCCGGAAGACTGGCAGCGGGAGGAACCGTTGCGGATTCGGGTTGCCGTCGCCGATGAGAATTTCTTTGAGGTATTTGGCATGAAAATTCTGGAAGGGCGGAATTTTTCCACCGAATTTTCCACCGATGCGGATGAAGCGATTATCCTGAACGAAGCAGCAGTAGCAGCAATGGGATGGCAGACAGCCGTCGGGAAAACCGTGCGGCGCGGCAACCAGCCCTTTACCGTTATTGGGGTAGTGAAGAATTTTCACTTTGAATCGCTGCAGAATGAAATTATCCCGGTCATCCATCATTATCGCCCAACGGAAAGCCGGGCCCATAATTACATGTCCGTGGCTGTGGCCGGTAAGAATTTATCCGGCGTATTATCATTGCTGCAGGATAAATGGGTCGGCCTGGATCCGCAGCGCTCTTTTGATTATTTCTTTGTCAACGAACGCTTTGCCGAGCAATACCGGGCGGAAGAACGAATGGGCACAGTGAGCGGGTTTTTCTCCCTGATCGCCATTAGCATCGCCTGCCTGGGACTGTTTGCCCTGGCTTCCTTCACGGTTGCCCGAAAAACCCGGGAGATCGGTATTCGGAAGACGCTCGGTGCAACGGTACCGGGGATTGTTCGCCTCATTGCCACATCATTTCTAAAGCTGGTTATCGTTGCCCTGGTTGTTGCCGGTCCCCTGGCATATTTCCTGATGGAGCGCTGGCTGGCGGATTATCCCTACCGGATTGCCATCGGCTGGGAAGTCTTCGCTGTTACAATTGTAGTGACATTAGCAATTACCGCTCTGGCGATTGGCTACCAGACCATTCGCGCGGGCGGGATCGACTTCCTGTTCCTGCACTTCATGATGGACGCGCCGCGCGAGGAGCGGGTGTGGGCGCAGGACGTCATCGACGACCAC
>JAUIFT010000176.1 GCA_030430345.1 Calditrichia bacterium
ATATGCCTGCTTGGAAAGGTCATCATAAACCGCGACGGCGTGCATGCCGTTATCGCGGAAATATTCGCCCATTGCCGCGCCGGTATACGGAGCGATATACTGGAGTGCCGCGGATTCACTCGCATTCGCCACAACGACAATGGTATATTCCATCGCACCATGTTCTTCGAGTGTTTTCACAACTTTTGCAACCGTAGATGCTTTCTGACCGATGGCGACATAAATACAATAGAGGGGCTTTTGCGGCGAGCCCGGCTGGTGGGTCGATTTCTGGTTTATAATTGTATCTATCGCAACCGCGGTTTTCCCGGTCTGGCGGTCACCGATAATCAACTCACGCTGGCCACGGCCAATCGGGATCATCGAGTCAATCGCCTTTAATCCGGTTTGAACCGGCTCATGCACAGATTTCCGGTAAATTACCCCCGGCGCCTTACGTTCAATCGGGATAAATTCGGTCGCATTGATCGGCCCGCGTCCATCCAGTGGTTCGCCAAGCGGATTTACGACACGCCCCAACAATTCTTTTCCTACCGGTACTTCTGCAATACGCTGGGTACGGGTAACGGATTCACCCTCTTTAATCGCTCTGTCATCACCCAGGATAACGATACCGACGCTGTCTTCTTCCAGGTTAAGCACCATACCGGTGGCCCCGGAATCGAATTTCACCAATTCCCCGGCCATCACGCTGTTTAACCCATGGACACGCGCAATACCGTCTCCGACTTGCAGTACAGTACCGACTTCATATACATCTGCCTCTTTGTCCAGCCCCGCAAGCTGTTTTTTGATGATGGCAGAGATTTCTTCCGGTCTTACATCTACGGCCATGTTTCTGTCCTCAGTTTTTACGCTTCTATCAGATTTTGCTTTAATTTCTTTAACTTATTTGAAAGGCTGGTGTCGAAAACCATGTCATTCAAGCGAACCACAAATCCACCCAGCAGACTTTCGTCAATGTGGGAAGTGAGTATTACATTTTTCCCGGTTTCTTTATCCAGACTTGTTTTCAGGCTTTCCAGCTGTTTGTCGGACAAAGGCACCACGCTGAATACTTGTCCGCGGATGATTCCGCGATGATCATCTAATTGATCTCTAAAATTATCAATGACTTGTGGGAGGTGGGCAACCCGGTTTTTGTTGATCAGCAAAGCAACAAAATTGAATGTCAGTGGTTGAAGGTGTTTTTGATATGCAGCTTTAAACGCTTTCAGCTTGAGAAAGTCGGCAGTGACCGGGGAATCCACCAATTCCCGGAAAGATTGAATATCGGCATAGTCCTTCGCCAATCGTTCCAGATCTTTCTCCACGATCTCCAGTTGTTTTTTATCCAGCGCTGTTTCAAATACTGCCTGCGCATACCGTTTTGCGACACGAGACCCTTTCACGCAAAATCCCTTCTAATTTTTTTGACCCATATTAGCGATAGAATCATCAATAATTTTCTGATGTTTGTCTTTATCGACAACCACACCGATCAGTTTTGAAGTTGCATCGAAGACGATTTCGGCAACTTCCGCTTTTAGCGACGCGATCATGGTTTCGCGTTCCCGATCGATATCCGCTTTCGCGCGTTCTTTAATCTTTTGGGCTTCATCCCGGGCTTGCTCGACGATATCATTTTTCATCTTTTCGGCCACTTGTTTACCCTCTTTGACCAGCTGCTGCATTTCTTCCTGGGCGGCAGCCAGTTTTTCCTGCTGTTCTGCCAGAAGCTTTTCAGCATTTTTCTGAGCAGACTCCGCCTTCTCCAGGCTTTCGGCAATCCGATTTTCCCGGGCCTCCACTGCATTCAGCAGTGGGCCCCAGGCAATTCGTCTAAGCACGATCAGCAGCAGAAAGAATGTTACTAAGCTCCAAATGAGCATTCCAGGTGAAAGTTTTAGTAATTCCATTCGGTTTCTCGCTTAGGTTAGAGATTATTTTGTGCCTAATAAGAAGCAAATTACCAAACCGAAGAAAGCTACACCTTCGATCAGTGCTGCTGCGATAATCATAGAAGTTCTGATAGCACCACCGGCTTCCGGCTGACGGGCGGTACCTTCCATTGCCTGACCACCGATTCTACCAATACCTAATCCAGTGCCGATTACTGCAAGACCTGCACCAATACCTGCTGCTAAATACGCTAATCCTGTTGCATCCATTTCGACTTCTCCTTCATTAAAAAATCATCATTGATTTTCGAGCCGGGTGATTAAGTGCAGAGAAAATGACTGTAGAGGGAGGGGGCGCCATTATCGATCGGGATACTTCCCGAATCCCCTTTACTTAATTCCCGTACTCTCTATTTAGTAATATTGTTTGTTTCTTTTAAAACTAGGTAACTTATTTCACAAATCTTAAACCACTACTAGCACGCATTATCAGCTTCATGCGTGCTATCGTTCGTTTTCTAGTGATCAGGATGCGCGGACATCCCGATAAACAGCGCGCTCAACATTGTAAATATGTAAGCCTGCAGAAAGGCAACAAACAGTTCGAGCAGATTAATTGCAATGGCCATTGGCACTGCCAGCAACGATACGTATACGCTATGCAATACAATAATCAATCCTAAAAGTGCGTAAATCACGGTATGTCCGGCGACCATGTTTGCGAAAAGACGCATCGCCAATGCAAAGGGCTTGGTAAAAAGTCCGAGAAATTCAATCGGCACCATAATCAGCAACAGTGGTTTTGGAACACCACCAGGCGCCAGATGCGCCAGGTAACCGCCCAGTCCATTCTGTTTAATGCCATAGGCCTGAGTTGCAATAAAAGTAATTATCGCAAAGGCGGCTGTAACGCTGAGGTTTCCGGTTGCGGTAGAAAGAATCGGGATTAGCCCTAATAAATTTAAAGTGAGAATAAAAAAGAAAATGGTAGAAAGGAAGGGGGTTAATTGCCGCCCGAGCTTATCGCCAATATTCGGAATCGCTATTTCATCGCGAATAAAGAGCACGAGCGACTCGACCATGCCAGCAAAGCCAGTCGGTACTGCCTTCGGTTTTCGGAAACTTAACCAAAGCGCCGTACCCAATACCAGGCTACCAAGCCAGAGCATTACTACATGTAATGTTATTGAGAAATCGAAGGGAATGCCGGCAATTACCACCGGTTCAAAACTAGGAAGATGGGTCCCCAACCACGCATCGGCATCCTGAAGGTGATGGAGAATATATTCACCAAGTCCGCCTTCGCCATGTCCATCGTCGCCACTATCCCGTAAATACACTGCAGTCATTCTCGATTCCTTTCCACCTGAGAAGATTTATGAATGTGAAATATTTCCAACGTCATAAAAAGGAAATAGGTTGCTACCAGTGGTACCACTAGTGCAACCCGATTCATATCAAGCGCCCCTATTAAAATAAATAAAAGAGCGAAAATCAACAAAAATCTTAAAATAATCCCCCCGAAGACCGAGGCCAGAAAGGCGTTCTGAGATTTGTGGTAGCCCCAGTTGATGATTGCATATCCCAACAGGGCGTTTCCATACCCTATGGCGAGACCTGTCCAGGCAGCCTGATCATAAGCGTCATTATTCCACAAAGACAAAACAGCAACACTCACCAGCACACTCACTAACAACACCAACAGACTCTGCTTGAAGAAGCTCCAAAAATTCATTTTTCCGACTTGTCATCAGGTTTTAAAAGAACAGTTTTAAAAAAATTATACATCCCTACTATTACACCGAGAATTGCCCCGATTCTAATATAATAAGGATTACCACCCAGCCAATTGTCGATCTCATATCCGATGTAAGTAAAGAGACCAATGGCTGCTAAAAAAAAGAAACCCATGTTCATATAGGGACCAATTTCTCGCATGGTTTCCGCGAGTGTAGCGCTAAATGAGGGATCAACAGGTTTCTTTTCTTTTTGCTTATTTTTTGACGGCTTCACGCGCGGCATTACCAGCTTTCTCGAAGAGGCCTTTCTTGCCATTCTGGGAAGCACCGCCGCCCATTTCAGATTTGCCGTTAAAGAAAGCGCCTTCATCAATCACCAGTTTGCCTGCACTGAGGTTTCCGTTCAAGGAAGAAGATTCCTGCAAAGTCAATTTCTGATCGATAAACACATTGCCTTCAATACGGCCGGCAATTTTGGCGGTCTTCGCGTAAACTTCACCAATAATTTCCCCATTCCGGCCAACGCTGACATCGTCTGCTGCCCGAATGATGCCTTTTACTTTTCCATCAATCCGGATACTGCCTTTGGTTTCAATGGTGCCTTCCAGGAAGGTGCCGGCAGTAATAAAATTCAGCTGGTTTTGAGGGGTCTCATTACTTTTCATTTTTTGAAAAGCCATAACGCTATTCTCCTAAAGTTAAATCCATAAAAAATTCCCGCGGGTTATAAGCTCGTCCATCTTTCCGAATCTCAAAATGAAGATGCGGTCCGGATGACGACTCACCCGAGTTACCTAATAAAGCGATGACCTCTCCTTGTTTTACTTCCTGGCCAGCTCTCGCTAAATTCTGAGAGTTGTGACGGTAATCAGTCAGATATCCTCCCTCATGGTGGATCATCAAGACGTAACCGTATTTTACAGTCCATCCGCTAAATACCACAATACCATCCGCTGCAGCAACAATCGGCGTCCCTACTTTGGCAACAATATCAATGCCGGGATGCTCCGGTTCTTTAAATTCCTGCGAAATAAATCCCGCTACCGGAATTTTCAACGGAACGTTTGTGAATATGGAAATTTTACTCAAGTCATTATCAATTATCTTGTTTTCGGTCAACAAATCGTCATTTACTTTATCAACGAAACGCACATATCCCTGAAAACTATTATTTATCTTTTCCCGATAGGTCTGAATCGTATCCAATTGCGCCTGTAACTGGTAGGTAAGCTTCATCTGGTCTTTCAAACGAACCAGCTCTTCTTCAAGACGGTCCTTTTCGGAGGCTTTTTGCAGCACCTGGCTATATGTCACCAAACCGTAGATCAGCACAATAAAAAAAATGCCCAGAACTGCAAAACTTAAGTTGAGGGTTGAGTAGCGGATACGAAAATTTTTCGGCGGCACTTCCTGATTATCCGGAATAACCAGAATGCTCAATATCTTTTTCTTGTCTTTCTTGTGCACGGTATTTCTCTATAATTCTATGGCCATTCTCTAAAACTTTATTTGATCAAAAATATCGATCAATCTTTCCAGGTCCTCATTGGAATAGAAAGTTACTTCGATGGAGCCGCCTTCTTTCCGGGTGCGAATTTTCACCTGGGTGCCGAGCTTTTCCCGTAACTTCGATTCCGCTTTACCGACAAAAGCACTTTTCCGGCGATTGACCGTTTTCGGCGTAATTCCGTTTGCTTTCTCATGGGCTTTTTTCGCCAGTTGCTCGACGTTGCGAACTGAGAGCGATTCTTTAACGGTTTTCCGCCAGATTCTCGTTTGCACGTCCGGCTTCTCTACCCGAAGCAAGGCGCGGGCATGTCCTTCTTTAATTTCTCCGGCCCGCAAGCTTTCCTGAATCTTGTTCGGCAATTTCAGCAGACGAATCACATTTGATACCGTCGTACGATCCTTACCAATTTTTTTTGCAACGTCTTCCTGGGTGAGTCCGCACTCGTCAATCAAGCGCTGATAGCCCTTGCCCAGATCGATCGGATTGAGATGTTCGCGTTGCACATTCTCAATCAGTGCAATTTCTAACATTTCTTCGTCGGTTGCAATATCTTTTATATATGCTGGAATTTGCTTGATTCCCAGGGAAATCGAAGCACGCAACCGCCGCTCTCCGGCAACCAGCTGATAACGGCCATCACTCAACGGCCGAACCAGTACCGGTTGAATTACTCCTTTTTCCTTGATGGACCGCTTCAGGTCTTCAAAGGAATCTTCATCGAAAATAATCCGGGGCTGAAAGGGATTGGGTTCAATCAGGGCGACTTCCAGTTCGTGCATAGACAAGCCAACACCGGATGCCTCCGAACTGCTTACCTGCTCTTCCACTACGGAGGGGATCAGTGCATGCAGCCCTTTGCCCAGACGGTTTTTCCCTTTTTTCATTGGACCATACTTCCTCTGGATAGCACTTCTTCCGCCAGCCGCATATAATTCTCCGCGCCGGTAGAAGTCGCATCAAACATCACAATCGGTAATCCGAAGCTGGGTGCTTCACTCAAACGCACATTGCGCATAATGGTGGTTTGAAATACCTTTTCCTTGAAATAATCCCGTACTTCCTTCTCGACCTGGTTACAAAGATTCAGGCGGCCATCATACATGGTCAGCAACACACCATAAATACTCAATTTCTTATTCAGATGCTTCTGCACGAGTTTCACCGTATTCAGCAGCTTGCTTAATCCTTCCAGGGCATAATATTCGCACTGAATCGGAATCAAGACGCTGTCCGCAGCAGTCAATGCGTTCAAGGTAAGAATA
>JAUIFT010000177.1 GCA_030430345.1 Calditrichia bacterium
CCTTTAATTATGAATTCCTCGATGCCCATTTTGATCAGCTTTACACTGCCGACCGGCAAAGCAGTGATGTAATCACGATCATCGCCGGGCTGGCAGTGATTATCGCTTGTCTGGGATTATTCGGGTTATCATCAATAACAACTGCCATGCGCACAAAAGAAATCGGCATTCGCAAGGTGCTTGGCGCATCTATCGTTAGTTTGATCTCCATGTTATCGAGAGGATTTATTGCCCTGGTAAGCATCGCTTTCCTGATAGCTATTCCATTTACCATCTGGTTCATGGAAAGCTGGTTGGAAAATTTCGCTTACCGGATCGATATCGGCGTCAGCACTTTTCTGATTGCCGGGCTATTAGCAATATCTGTCGCCCTTCTAACAGTCTGCTACCATGCGATTAAAACAGCTTTAGCCAATCCGGTAAAAGCCTTACGCTATGAATAATATCTAATCACTTAAAACAGCTGTTAATCACTTCATGATTTAGCAGCTGTTTCCCCTCCTTTCTAACATCAAAATACTTTAATTGACTGAATTTCAGATTGAAAAACTAAAATCTGTGTTTCATGCCAACGAGTCTCGGCGTTCATGTTTTATTATATTTTATTCAGCAAGGATGGTTGATCAAAAAAGGACTTAATATACATGCCGTTATCGAATCTAAAGACTAATGGCCCCACTGTTATTATTGGTGCAGGCCCCGCTGGACTTACCGCTGCGTATGAACTTTCAAAGTCCAATTTTTCATCAGTGGTGTTAGAAGCGGATGATGTTGTCGGTGGTATTTCCAGAACCGTTAATTACGATGGCTACCGTTTTGACATAGGCGGTCATAGATTCTTTTCCAAAATTCCCTATGTAAATCAACTCTGGGAAGAAATTCTTGGCAATGAGTTTTTACTACGCCCTCGCCTGTCCCGCATTCACTATCGCGGGCATTTTTTCGATTACCCCTTAAAAGCAACAAACGCATTGGCCGGTTTGGGGGCCTATGAAGCGATGATGGTGATCCTCAGTTATTTTCGGGCGAAAGTTGCGCCGTATAATGGCGGCTCGGAAGATAACTTTGAACAATGGGTTGCAAACCGCTTTGGCTACCGTTTATACAGCATCTTTTTTAAAACCTATACGGAAAAAGTGTGGGGACTACCTTGTCATCAGATTTCAGCGGACTGGGCTGCCCAGCGTATTAAGAATTTATCTCTCAAGAACGCAGTTTACAACGCTATTATGAGCGGTGTAAATATCAACAATAAAGATGTTATTACTTCCTTAATCGAACAATTTCATTATCCGCGCCTTGGTCCGGGTATGATGTGGGAAAAATGTGTAGACGTCCTCGCAGAACGCAACAACCCCACAATCATGCAGCAGCGGGTCACCAAGATTCGCCACAAGAATGGCGAAGTACAATGCGTGGAAGCGGTCAATGCTGCCGGCGAAAAGACCGAATATCATGGCCCGCAATTCATTTCATCCATGCCCTTAAAAGAGCTGATTCTCGCCCTGGATCCCAAACCGCCGGAGTTTATCCTTGAGGCAGCATATGGATTGAAATACCGGGATTATCTAACCGTTGTCCTTGTCATCAATCGGGAAGCGGTTTTTCCTGATAACTGGATCTATATTCACACACCGGAAGTTAAGCTGGGTAGAATCCAGAACTACAAAAACTGGAGCCCTCACATGGTCCCGGATGCCTCGAAAACAGCCCTGGGGTTAGAATATTTTCTCTGGGAAAAAGACGAGCAATGGAACTGGTCCAATGACCGCCTGATCGACCTCGGCATCCGGGAATGTACCCAGATCAACCTGATCAATCCCGGCGAAGTAACCGATGGCACGGTTGTTAAAATGAAAAAAGCCTATCCGGTATATGATCATTATTATAACCAAACGGTAAATACACTTAAGGAATATCTCGGCACATTTAAGAACCTGCAAACAATCGGCAGAAATGGCTTGCATCGCTATAACAATCAGGATCATTCCATGATGACTGCCGTTTATTCCGTTAAAAATATGCTCGGAGAAAATCATGATGTCTGGGATGTAAATACCGAGCAGGCCTATCATGAGGAATCAGCAAAAAGTAGCGGCGCCAGCGGAGAACGCATGGTGCCTGTCCGCCTGCCCCTGGAAGATGAAGATCCACAAAAAGCCTACGATGCAATTGTCGAAGAAGAATTTGCCGGACAGGCGATCAAGGAAACCTTCTCAGGGTTTAATAAATTCACTCTTGGCTTAACGGTCGGCTTCTTTACCTGTTTTGCCTGTTTTCTCCTGACAATGATCGTTATTCTGGATCAAAATACATCGGTCGCATTAACACAACAATTCCAACAGACTTTTGGGTTCGATCTCACCTGGACGGAAATGTTCTTATGGCTGGGTGGTTTCCTGTTAGGCGCAGTGCTTCTCGGACATGGACTAACCGCTGTCAGAAGAATATTATTGACCCCATCGCCGGTTATTAACAAAAAAACCTCTACTGTTGAGGGCAGTAAATAGTAGAAAAATTGAAAATTTTCAGGAAAAATTGCGCTCACTGATTTCCGGTACCTGTAATTTTGACTTTTCCTTTCGCTTTCTCAATCTCTTCAATATGGCAATACTAAATTTTCCATATTTTCCTGAAACTATACTTTTGCAATGCCCGGCTTTTCGGTCTGGCATTTTGCATCATCTCGCGAATCATCGCAGATGAAGTTATTCAAGGGACAAAAAAGGATTTTTACCCGGAAATATTATGAAAAAGCCCCCGCTTGTCAGCGTTGTTATGAATGTCCGCAACGGAGAGCCATATCTTGAAGAAGCTGTCCGGAGCATTCTTGATCAGACCTATCATCATTTCGAATTAATTGTTGTTGATGATGGCTCCACGGATAACACCTCCAAAATTCTTGAGAAGTTTAAAGTGCGGGACTCCCGCATTAATATCATTACCCAGGACGCCAAAGGAATTTACTACGCAGCAAACAATGGCTGCATGGCTGCCAAAGGTAAATATATCGCCCGCTTTGATAGCGACGATATTTCATTACCCGGCCGCCTGGAGAAACAAGTTAATTTCCTGGAAGAAAACCCCGATATAGCCATGACAGGCTCCGCGGTAATGCGTATTGATAAAGACGGCAATCAAATCGATACATTTCTGCCCCCTGTATCCCCCGGGCAAATAGAGAGCAAAATACTTCTCTGGAATCCAATCATCCAAACCACTGTCATGATGCGCCGGGAAGCCTTTGAATCCATTGGCGGATACCGGGAAATTTTTGAGCTTTGCGGGGATTATGATTTATCGATCCGGCTTGGCGAAAAATTTCAGCTGGCCAATATATCCGAGCCGCTCGTTTATCGGCGAATGCATATCGGAGAAATAACCAATCGCCATTTGTGGCGACACACCCAATATTACACCCTTGCCCAAAAGTCTGCTAAAATCCGGCAGTCTAACGGCGACGATCCGCTCCATGGTCATATAGAAGTTACCCCATCTTTACTGTTGTCAATGGGAATAGATGAAAAATATATTTTCCGGATGATGATAGAAGGCTGCCTGGAACGCGCCCAGGTAATGCTGGAGGCCAATCACCCCGAAAACGCCCGGCAATATTTTGAAAAGGCAACTGCTGTTGCCCGCTCCGGAGAATTTAGAAAAAAAATTGCTCACAGCTTTAGTAAAGCCTACGTTTCGACCTATAAAAAGAGCGGGCAGTTGGTACGTAATCTGCTAATTTTTTCCTGGGCCGGAGTCACTCAGTTTAATATAGCCTCGATGTTAATGCGCTTAAAATTACGGTTTTTATTTCAAAACATTCAACTTCGCCGGGTAAAGCAATCTTAATAAATCGGCCAAACAGTTTTAATTGATTTAACATCAGCAGCAGATTTTTTATATTGTGCAATGGGCTCAAAAATTACTCGTTTCATTATCGCATTAACAAGTTTGTTTTTCTTTTCCCTCTTTCTGGATTGGCTGCTCGGCATATTCGGTTATCGGGATCACCTCGCTATTTCGCACCCGCTGAATATTTCTGAAAATCGCACCCACCTGGAGTATCAATATTCCTTCCACAGTAATAGCCAGGGATTGCGTTCCCCGGAAATCCCCCTAGAAAAGCCCGTTGGACAAACCAGAATTTTTGTTACGGGCGATGGTTTTGTTGAAGGTGTCGGCGTTGAACAGGAAGCAGCATTTCCGGCACTATTGACTGCGCAATATTCCCGGGAGAACCGGGATATTCAATTCATCAATGGCGGTATGGCTGAAAAAAATCTGCTGGATGCCACCCGCCTGTTTGATCATGTCGGGCAAAAATACGACCTTGATGGTTTATTAATTTGCATTAGTGGCGACAATCTTTCCCGAATGCCGGTGCCGATGAGTTGGAAGGACTTTTTTTTGCCTTTGCCAAGGCAAAACCGCCTGCAGCTGCTCAGTCACTGGCTATACCCGCAATCAACGATCCTCTGGCTGGAATATCAGGAAGTTATTGCCCGCCGCGGAATGAGAGACTTTATCGCTCTGGTCACTAATCATGCCCGGCAGGAAGGCCTTAGCGAAACGGATATCATGCGCTGGCGCCAGCAACTGCCGGATTCCTTAGTTAATGCTATCAATCAGCATCACCTCAATGGGGCCATTTTATCCCGCAGCCTGCTGAAACCTCATTACTGGCAAGAAACACTGGAAATCCATACCCAACAGGCAGCCAATAAATGGATGTCATTAGCCTTCACAATGAAGAAGATGGTTTGGTTGGCAAGATATAAAAAAATGCCGGTAGCGATCGTCTATATTCCCGGAATTTTTCAGTATAATCCCGAAACATTCACTACAGCTTATCCCCCGGTATCTGCGGGACTGGCAGTGAAGCGGACATGGTTAACGGAGACCAGTGAACTCCAACAACGAATCGCCAGATGGTGCGGCAATAAACAAGTTCCTTTTCTGGATCTAACCGGCACTTATCGGGATGCCTATAACGCGCAGGGCAATTTTAATTATCTCCTGGAAGGATACTGGCGGCCGGCAGGGCATCATATAGCTGCAAAGGCCATAAAGCATTGGTTGACGGAAGAAAAAGTTTTTGATACCCGGGAAAAATATTAGTCAATCGGCTTTCCACAATTTGCCATCCATTATTTTCTTCTTATTAAATATTGATAATTTTTTTAGTGAGCGGTATATTCAACTTCTTGTGAAATTATATTCAGTCAGGTTGTTTAGATGCCTTACCCCGGAGTTACTTTCCGCCCAATTACCGATGCGGATCTCCCAATTCTCTTTCAGGTTTATGCCAGCACCCGGCCCCAGCGCTTGTATAGTCTGAATCATCCGGCGATCGGTGATTTCACTTTATTTCTGGTGCCGGTTGGCCAAGAGAAAGAAGGTTACATTTATCAATCTGTATTCAATGTAAAAAAGCAAGATGCCGATTAAGCGAAGATCCGGTTCGATATAATTCCGGTGTTTGTAATCCACTTTCTTCTTTACCGCGGATGCCGTTATTGCTGCGATAGCGGCCCCTCGCTTTCCTGAACCACTCCCCTTTCAATTACTTCGGGTTATAAATGTATTTAGCCTGGCTTGTCACTCTTACCTTGCTTTGTATATGGCAATCTATGCCCAAAGAGATTGACTGACATACTTTTGAACGCACAGGCACATTTGGTCAATATTTTTCCCAGATCGAGAATTTAGAGACGCAACTGAAAATTATTGATACTGCTAACGACCTCACTTTCACCTGAAACTTATAATATCTTAAATCCGGTCTCAGAGAAAATCGCAAACGACGACTATTATATAGAAAGATAACGAGATGAATACAGGCGAAGGGATTCGTAAAGATCTCACAATATCGGTTATTGTACCGGTTTATTGTGGTGGAAAAGATTTCCAATTATGTATGGATGCAATGGCAGCAGCCATGCCCCAGGGCGATGAAGTTATTGTCGTTGCCGATGGCGGTACAGACCATACGCCCGGCTTGGAGGATTATCAAAATATCAAGTTAATGGCTACCAATGAACGCGGTGGCCCTGCCCGCGCGCGCAATCTTGGCGCTCGCCATGCGAGTGGGGACATTCTCTTTTTTGTAGATGCGGATGTCATCATCGAAAAAGACACGATTGGCAAAGTTGTGGAAACATTTTGCAACAATCCGGATATCTCCGCCCTGCTCGGTTCCTATGACGACGCCCCTTCGAAATCCAATTTTCTTTCCCAATATCGTAATTTGCTCCATCACTACGTTCATCAGATTGGCCGGGAAGATGCCTCAACTTTCTGGAGCGGTTGCGGGGCGATTCTCCGCACGGTTTTCCTGGAAATGGGTGGCTTTGATGCCACACTTTACG
>JAUIFT010000178.1 GCA_030430345.1 Calditrichia bacterium
TTTATTTTTTCGGTTACGCAGAAGGAATATCGCAAGACATTTGCGCGTAAAAAACTGATTAATGAATAGAGAAAAAAAATCGAAACGAATTTTGAAAGGAGGTTACCTGATGGAACAGAAGGCAACCAATATTTATTGGCATGAAGGTGATATAAAAAAAGCAGACCGCGAACGCCAGAATAATCATCGCGGCGCTTGTCTGTGGTTTACCGGGCTTTCCGGCTCCGGCAAGTCCACCCTCTCCGTTGCAGTTCAGAATAAGCTGTTTGAAAGAGGCGTGAAAACCTACATCCTCGATGGCGATAATGTCCGTCATGGGCTGAATAAAGATCTCGGATTTTCCCCGGAAGATCGCACCGAGAACATCCGCCGGATTGGTGAAGTCGCCGGGTTGTTTGTGGATGCCGGCATCCTGGTGATGACTGCGTTTATCTCTCCGTATCGCGAAGATCGCGACAAGGTGCGGGCGTTGATGAACAATGGCGACTTCGTAGAAGTGTTTGTCGAGTGCGATCTCGCTGTTTGTGAGGAGCGCGACCCCAAAGGACTGTACAAGAAGGCCCGTGCCGGTGAAATTCCCCAGTTTACCGGTATTTCTGCACCGTACGAAGCACCGGAAAATGCGGAGATGGTAATCAATACCAGTAGCGCCTCCCTGGATGAGTGTGTGGATCAGGTGATCGCTCATCTGGAAAGCAAGGGATACCTCAATCTTAGTAAATAACTTTTGTGGTTTCTTCCAGTTCACAATTGAACAATTATTAACTGTGAACTGGAAACTTTTTGTCATAATTAACCTCCACGTAGCGAATAGCTACGGCTCTTTGATATGATCGATCTCCATACCCACAGCACTTTTTCCGATGGGACATTTACCCCGGCAGAACTGATTTCATCCGCTCAGGCGATTGGGCTTAGCGCTATTGCGTTAACCGATCATGATACTGTTGCTGGCGTTCCTGTTCTTCAAGCCGCTGCTAAAAAAAGCAATGTCGAAGTCGTTCCGGGCGTGGAAATTAGCGTCGATGTAAAGCTCCCCAACAAAGGGCATATGCACATTTTAGGATTGTTGATAGATCCTTCTCATGCCGAGTTAAAACAGACGCTTACTTTCCTGGCCAGGGAACGGGCGCTTCGTGGAGAGCGAATTGTGGAAAATTTACAACGGCTGGGCATGGAGGTTTCCCAACAGGAACTTCAGGAAATGGCAGGGGAGGGCGCTGTTGGCCGTCCGCATGTTGCCCGTATTCTTCTGCAGAAGGGATATGTACGTGATATCCAGGAGGCCTTTGACCGCTTTTTAGGAAAAGGATGTCCCGGTTATGTGGACAAGAAAAAACTCGATGAAGCGGGCGCAATCCGTTTGATTCATAATGCCGGCGGGCTGGCGATCCTTGCCCATCCCCAATACATGAACTTTTCGGCTTTCGCCGAAACCCGCGAAAAAATTCTTCAGCTAAAAATGCTCGGTTTGGATGGGGTCGAAGTGTTCTATTCCGGCATGCCCGGTGATTTTCAAAAAGCATTGCAATCGCTGGCAATTGAAGAGAACTTAGCCATTTCCGGTGGCAGTGACTTTCACGGGGAAAATAAACCGGATATTTCCCTTGGGAGTGGTCGTGACAATGATTTGCACATTCCGTTAGAAATTCTGGAAGCATTAAAGCAGCGGAAAGCTGAAAAGCATTTGTAATAGGCATTGCCTAAATGAAAAAACTGAAATACTGAAAAAGAAATCATCTAATATAGTATGCTAATTGGCCATGCAGTATCGGCTGGAAAGAAAGGAGTTTTATAGTGATTAAGCCTCATGGGTCTGATGCCCTTACACCATTATATGTTGCAGATGATGATCGCCGTGCCAAACTGGTTGCGGAAGCCGAAGGATTGCCCTCCGTACTGATCTCTTCCGCAGCAGCGGCATCCGCGGTTATGCTCGGTGCCGGTTATTTTACCCCGCTCAGCGGATATATGAATGTTGCCGACGCCATCAGCGTTGCCAAAGATATGAAAACCGCTGATGGACTTTTCTGGCCGGTGCCGGTAGTAAATATTGTGCCTTCCGATAGCATCAGCGAGGAAGTGCATCAAGCGAGCAGAATTGCCCTGCGCGACCCGAATGTTGCAGGCAATCCGGTTATCGCCATTCAAACCGTGGAAAGTATCGAATCGTTAAGCGATAGCCAGCGGGATACGATCATCAATAATGTCTTCCGCACCAGTGATACCGAACATCCCGGCGTTGCCAATTTTGCCGCACTTGGTGATCGGGTCATTGCCGGCCCCATCGAAGTCTTAAATTATTCTTATTTCCCGGTAGATTTCCCGGAGACCTTTCAGACCGCCATGGAAATTCGCGCGTCGATTGAAAAGATGGGTTGGGATAAAGTGGTTGCTTTCCAGACCCGTAATCCCATGCACCTGGCGCATGAAGAACTCTGCCGAATTGCCCAGAAAGCGGTGAATGCAGATGGCATTCTCATCCATATGCTCCTTGGGAAACTGAAACCCGGCGACATTCCCGCCGATGTGCGCGACGCCGCTATTCGGAAAATGGTAGAAGTATACTTCCCGGAAAATACGGTCTTAATTTCCGGCTATGGATTCGATATGCTTTATGCCGGCCCCCGCGAGGCGTTGCTTCATGCGGTATTTCGCCAGAATTGCGGCTGCAGTCATCTGATTGTTGGTCGTGACCATGCCGGCGTTGGCAAATATTACGGTGCATTCGATGCTCAGGAAATTTTTGACGACCTCCCCGAAGGCAGCCTGGAAATTGATATCTTCCGCGGCGATTTCACTCTCTGGTCGAAAAAACTCCATAAAGTAGTGATGATGAAAGATCATCCGGATCATACCCCGGACGATTATATTTTCCTTTCCGGAACAAAAGTGCGCGAAATGCTCTCCGCCGGTCAACCTTTGCCGAAAGAGTTCTCCCGCCCGGAAGTTGCGGAAATTCTCATGAAATATTACCAGGCGCAAGCCAGCGCTTGATAACCTGTTAACATTTTTTTGATGGCATTCACATTCGGAGGAGATACGATGTATTAATGTATCTCCTTCTTTTTTTGCAAAGAACTGCAAGAAAATTCAATAATCTCCGACTTCTTATAGAATCCGGAGTAGACCCATTCACTGCTTTTATTGTAGGATTTCGTCAATTGGATTTCCATTTTTATTATACTGCCGGATTATTGCTGCTGATGGTCGTGCTTTTAGTGCGGGAATGGTTTTCCATCGAGATGACCGTTTTTGGTATTCTAATGCTGTTAGTGGTCGGAGAAGTTATCACCCTTAAGGAAGCCTTTGACGGATTTTCCAATGAAGGAACGCTCTCTATCGCTTTACTTTTTATTATTGCCGGTGCCTTGAATAACGCCGGGGTAATGAATACCCTCGGCACCGCACTGTATGGCGATGGCAAAGAAAGTGTTGGGCGTAAACTGTTGCGAATTCTCCCGCCGGTTTCAGCGCTTTCCGCTTTTATGAACAACACGCCGATCGTAGCGGTTCTCACCCCGGCAACCCGTAACTGGGCAACGAAGTACAATCTTGCCGCCTCAAAATATCTTATACCGATATCATTCGCAGCGATCATGGGAGGGATGTGCACGCTGATCGGCACCAGCACGAATCTGATTATCCATGGATTGATGATAGATGAAGGTCTGGAAGGAATGGGCTTTTTCGAAATCGGCTTAATCGGACTACCGCTTGCCCTCGCCGGTATCTTTTTTATCGTTGTTTTCGGACATCGTTTACTGCCAGACAATAAGGAACACCTGGTTGAGCTGGGTGAGAATACCCGTGAATTTGTGATCGAACTGAAAGTGCACCGGGGTTATCAGGGAATCGGAAAAACCATTGAAGAAGCCGGGTTGCGCCATTTGGAAGGCCTTTTCCTTTTTCAGATCGAAAGAAATAATCAGTTTATTGCCCCGGCCCCACCGGATGCCCGGATTCAGTTGGGCGACCGGCTTTTTTTTACTGGATTGCCCAAGACGATTCTCGACCTGCAACGAACGCCGGGCCTGGAACTCACCCGCGATTCCCATTTTGACCTGAAACAATATAATTCATCGAATATTAAAACCTTTGAGTGCACCATATCCCCGGGTTCTCCCCTGCTGGGGAAGACTGTGCGCGACAGTGATTTCCGGAATACTTATTCAGCAGTAATTATCGCCATCCACCGCCATGGTGAACGGATGGAGAAAAAGATCGGGGATATCGTTTTGAAGGCAGGAGATACATTGCTGCTCCTGGCCAAAAAGAATTTCCGTCAGAAATGGTATCACTCGAAAGATTTTTATCTCATTGCCGGAGGGGATGAGATCCCTTCCAGACCGCGCTGGCAGATGTATGCCACGATTGCCGTTTATGTGACGATGGTTCTGCTGGCAGCGTTGAAAGTGCTGCCACTGGTATCGGCCGCGGGGCTGGGGGTGATGACCCTGGTGGGACTGCGAATCGTCAGCGGTATGGAAATGCGGGAAATGATCGACCTGCGCGTGCTGGCGGTTATCGGCATTTCTCTCGGTATTGCGGCTGCTGCCCGCAAATCTGGTGTGGCGGAAGCATTGGCCGGGCAGATTGTCGATTTTAGCAGCGGGTTTGGCGCGGTAGGCGTGCTCAGCGGGGTTTATATTTTTACCAGCGCCTGTAATTTGTTGATCACTCGTAACGCTGCTGCGGCAGTGATGTTTCCGATTGCGATTGCCGCTGCAAGCAAAATCGGCGCGGACGAACGGGCCTTTGCTGTGGCTGTTGCGATTGCCGCCGCGGCCAGCTTTGCCACGCCGATCAGCTCTCCCACCAACCTGATGGTTTATGGCGCCGGGGGATATACTTTTAAAAATTTTATGAAAATCGGCATTCCGCTCCAGGCAATGATCGGCATTCTCGCCCTGGTGATGATCTACTGGTTTTATTTATAACGCCAAGTTCAGAGTTCAAAGTTCAGCGTTCAGAGTTTCTCGGCTGCTAAATAAGATATCCGTTCAATCGAACAACGAACAACGAACAACGAACAACGAACAACGAACAACGAACAACGAACAACGAACAACGATCAACGATCAACCCACTCAAGTCTCAATCTAAAATTAAGGTTGAGTCCACAGACCTTCAGTGCTACATTCCTCACCTGTTACTTTAACGGCCATATCGTCTAACCGGCATTCATTATTTTATCGGGCAGGCGGAATTGGTAATCACACAACCAATGGAGAATCTAATGGCGATGGATTTTAAGCTGGGCATAATTGGATGCGGCAGATGGGGAATGAATCATATTCGAACAGCAGCGAAGCGCTTTGGGAAGCAATTAAAATATGCCTGTGATTTAGATGATGCCCGGCGGGATAAAGTGTTGGAAATCGCTCCGGATGTTACATTTACCAACCGCTTTGAAGATGTTTTTAATGATGATGGGATAAACGCGGTGGTCATAGCCACCCCTGCGGAAACGCATTACCGCCTGGCGAAAATGGCCCTGGAAAAAGGGAAGAATGTGCTGGTAGAAAAGCCGATTGCACTCTTTTCCGATCAGGCGCGGGAGCTGGAAGCGCTGGCAAAAAAAGAGCGGCGCATCCTCATGGTTGGTCATATCCTTCTCTATCATAATGCGATTCGTAAAATCAAATCACTGATTGATGAAGGCACCCTCGGGAAATTACAATATATCTACAGCAATCGCCTTAACCTCGGCACGGTGCGGAAAGAAGAAAACATCCTCTGGTCTTTTGCACCTCATGATATTTCCGTTTTGCAATATCTGGTTGGCGCAGATCCTACTAAGGTTGATGCAAAAGGCGGCGTTTTTCTTCAGCCGGGTATTCACGACGTTACCCTCACCAGCCTGGAGTTCCCTAATAATATTCATGCCCATATTCATGTCAGCTGGCTGCATCCTTTCAAGGAGCATCGTCTGGTCGTTATCGGCGACAAAAATATGCTTGTCTTTGAAGACAGCCGCAGCGATGACAAGCTTATCCTTTATCCGAAAGGCATCGAGTGGGTTAATGGGGAGCCGATCAAGCGTGATGAAGGTTTTGAAGTTATCGAATATGAGCATGTGCCCCCGTTGGATTCTGAGTTGGCCCATTTTCATGATTGTGTGGTTAATCAGGAAACGCCGATTACAGATGGCCGGAATGGCATCAGCGTTCTGGAAATTCTCGAGCAGGCGCAAAACCGGCTGGAAAAAGCATTGGAGGTGGGGGAAAAAGTTACTGCGAAACCGCCGCAAATGAATTATTTTGTTCATGAAACTGCTGTGGTTGACGATGGATGTAATATCGGTGATGGCACAAAAGTGTGGCACTATAGCC
>JAUIFT010000179.1 GCA_030430345.1 Calditrichia bacterium
TAACCTGGTCACTTGCTGTTTTTACAAGTATCAGTTATTTATTATGTATTATTTATGGTATGGTAACCCCGGAAAGCCTGCATATGCATCAATTTCTTGAAATGGTTTTGCCAGGATTTAAATGGTTAACTTTATGGGGCTTTTTTCTCGGATTAATTGAAAGTTTCCTTTGGGGCGCCTATATCGGCCTTCTATACGTCCCGATATATAATTTTTTCTGTAAACGCTGGGTTAAAAAAGCGGCATAATTAACCTAATTTCCAGCAGAGTCAGTATATTGAAAATCATATGGAGATAAATAAAATGGCACACGATCCGGTTTGTGGGATGTCAGTAAAAAGTCCCTCCGAATATAGTATCGAATATAATGGACAAACTTACGAGTTTTGTTCGCCAGCCTGCCAATCAAAATTTAAAGCAGCGCCGGAAAAATATTTAGCAACACCACCGGCCCAACCGGAAACGACTTACCGGGTTTCCAGCGATGGTGTTGAGCGTTTGCAAATTCCGGTAATCGGAATGAATTGCGTCTCCTGCAGCAACACAATTGAAAAAGAGATTGGCCGCTTGCCCGGCATAAAACAGGCAAATGTAAATTATACGACCGAACAGGCTTATGTGGAGTACCGTCCGGAAACGGTAACAACATCTGAGATTTTAAAAGCGATCAAAAGTGCTGGTTACAGCGCCGGTCAGGCAAACCTGAAACTGGGTATCCGTGGGATGCACTGTGCTTCCTGCGTTGCAAAGATTGAGTCAGAATTACTTCGAACTCCCGGCGTGCTTTATGCCAGTGTCGGTCTGGGAAGCGAATCCGCTTCTATTACCTATCTTCCCTCCATGATGAACATAAGTGACATCAAAATGATCATCGAAAAACTGGGTTATCAGACTTATGATTCCGCGGCCCACGGGACAGCTAAAGCAGAAGAAACAACTGAACCGGTAGATGAAAATCAACAGGCTAGGGAAAAAGAGTATCGTACTCTGATACGTAAATTTATCTTCTCAGCTGTTCTCGCAGTGCCCGTCATGTTTTTTAGCTATCCGGATTTATTAGGCCTACCGGCGGAATTTCAGCGCGGGGGCGATATATTACGATTCATTTGGATAGCAATGGGTATTTTAGCATTACCGGTAATGTTCTGGGCTGGATCGCAGTTTTACACTGGCGCCTGGGCTGCATTTAAAAACCGCTCGGCGAATATGCACACCCTTATTGCCACCGGTATTACCGCTGCCTGGCTCTACTCAACGGCAGCGGTTTTGTTCCCGGGAATCTTTCCCGAAGCGTCTTTAGCAGATCAATTTTATGATGTCGTTTTCGTCGTCGTAGCGCTGGTGGTATTGGGCATGGCATTAGAAATTCGCGCTAAAGGCAGAAGTTCGGAGGCGATAAAAAAATTGATCGGTTTGCAACCGAAAACGGCAAGCGTCATTCGTAATAACCAGGAAACAGATATCCCGGTTGAAGAAGTAGTACTGGACGATATTATTGTGGTGCGCCCGGGCGAAAAAATTCCGGTGGACGGTGTGATTGTTAATGGTTCTTCTTCCCTTGACGAATCGATGATTACCGGTGAGCCGATCCCGGTGGAGAAACGTGAGGGCGATGAGATTATTGGCGCAACGATTAACAAAACCGGGTCTTTTAAATTTAAAGCGACGAAAGTCGGCAAAGATACCGCCCTGGCGCAAATCATCGAGATGGTGCAGCAAGCCCAGAGCTCCAAAGCGCCGATCCAACGCATCGTTGACCAGGTATCCGGTTACTTCGTTCCGGCAGTTATTATTATTGCCATACTGGCATTTGTTGTATGGTATGATTTCGGTCCTCAGCCAAACCTGGTGTACGCATTGGTTGTATTCGTCACCACCCTGATTATTGCCTGCCCGTGTGCACTTGGACTGGCAACACCGATTTCCCTGATGGTCGGGGTCGGTAAAGGGGCTGAGAACGGTATTTTAATCCGTAGTGGAGAAGCATTGGAAACAGCACAGAAATTAGATGCAATTATTCTTGATAAAACCGGCACTATCACTGAAGGTAAACCATCTGTTACGGATGTAATTCCTGTGGATGATTTTACCGAGGAAGAAATTCTTTATTTCGCCGCATCGGTGGAAAAAGCTTCCGAGCATCCGTTAGGAGAAGCGATTATCCATGGCGCAAAAGAACGCTCAATAAAACTTAGCGATCCGGAGCAGTTCAATGCGATTCCCGGGCACGGTGTAGAAGCGATTGTTAATAAGAGGCCAGTTGCCTTGGGAAATTTAAAAATGATGCAGAAAAAAGCGATTCAATATGCTGAGTTGCAGAAATTTAGTTCAGCACTTGCCAGTGAGGCGAAAACGCCTATGTTCCTGGCTATCGACGGAAGACCTGCCGGTATTATTGCCGTGGCGGATATCGTAAAACCCGACTCCCGGCAGGCGATTACCCAACTTAAAGATATGGGTTTGGAAGTAATAATGCTGACCGGAGATAACCAACAGACTGCTGAAGCAATTGCCCGTGAGGTAGGTGTTGACCGGGTGCTGGCGGAAGTGCTGCCGGAGGACAAAGCCTTAAATGTACAAAAATTGCAGCATGAAGGTAAAATTGTTGCAATGGTTGGTGATGGCATTAATGATGCGCCGGCACTGGCGCAGGCAGATATTGGCCTGGCCATTGGCACCGGCACGGACGTGGCTATTGAAGCCTCGGATATCACGCTGATTAAAGGCAGCCTGAAAGGGGTCGTATTGGCGATTCAACTGTCAAAAACAACAATGAAAAACATTCGACAAAACTTATTTGGCGCCTTTTTTTACAATGGATTAGGGATTCCGGTCGCCGCTGGCGTTCTGTATCCGTTTTTTAGTTTATTGCTTTCACCGATGATTGCCGGTGCGGCAATGGCGTTTAGTTCTGTTACTGTGGTGACGAATGCCAATCGTCTCAGGCGGTTCAAGCCAAGGTATTTATAATTGATTCACCATTCTCTCTCCCCTCAACTGCCCGGTGAGGGAGTGATATTTTGCTCTCTCACCGCCGCAGTTTTAGTAAGGTAATGTTGT
This sequence comes from Calditrichia bacterium, assembly GCA_030430345.1. Next base: position 3,061 of record JAUIFT010000179.1, read on the forward strand.
GTATCTCAGTGACAGTAAACAAGGCAGAGTTGTGGAAAAAGACCTGGCAAGATTTACAAACTATTTTTTAACGTGCAATTTAGATCAGAGAATTTTTAAAGCTTTTCGATTAAAAAGATTCCTAAAAAAGAGCAAAAATCATCTGGAGTTTGTCATGGCTATTGATCAAGTATTAGTAACAATATTCGGTTTAACATTGTCCGGAATAGTTGCCTGGTATTTCTGGTTTTCAGAAGCTAAGGCAACACATTTAAAAATTGCCGGGACTGGCATACAAGAAACTTTGATAACGGTAAAAGGCGGTTATTCTCCGGATATCATTATTGTGAAGGCAGGAACGCCGGTTCGCTTAAATTTCTATCGCACTGAGACCGCTGCCTGCTCGGAACAGGTGCTTTTTCCTGATTTCCAACAACAGGCGGAGCTCACCCCTTTCAAAACCGTCCCGGTAGAATTTACGCCGGAACAGCCCGGTGAGTATAATTTTCAATGCGGAATGGGAATGTTGCGAGGAAAAGTTATTGTTGAATAAGGAGATGGGAGTAGGCAAAAAAAATCAATGATGATATATCTGAAAGCAAAGTTGATGCCGTTAAAACAAATTGGCTATATGGGAGGATAATATCCTGAAAATGGTTGGAACCATAGCGCCAATAATTCCGGGGATATCTTATTGAAAGTGCAATAAAAAGTAAAAATAACTTCTCAGGAAATGCCAGGAAGATCGTTTTGTTCGAAATTCGTTGTCCGTTGATTCCCGGCGTCCCGGGACAGGCCGTTGTTGGTTCATCGAATTTCGAATAATGATCAACTAACTACGAAAAAACACCTTGTTATAAAAAAAGAGAGGGAGGCGCTTTCTCTGCTGTTAAATAATCGGTTTAGATGGTCTTCTAAAATTTACTGCGGCAAACAATTTCCTTGTGTGGAAGTGCTGAATCATATACACTTTTCTTATGGAAAATTGGAGGATCTACAATTTTGAGACTATCTAAACATGATATGTTCTGGCTAGGGGTAACTGCCTTTTGGATTTTATGTATTTCTCACTTTCACTTCAGAACGCCCCCATCGGAAGGCCATATTCATTTAATCTTGATGCAAAGCTATTTCATCCCAATTCTGATTGGTGCATTTCAGTTTGGCATTAAAGGAGGTTTGGGATCAGCGGTTGTGGTGAGCCTGATTTTTACACCACACATCATGTTACAATGGACCGGGGATTTTGAGCATAATTTACTGGGTTTTATGCAAGTTGTCATGTTCAATGTTATCGGTTTTTTAACCGGATTAAAAGCACAGCGGGAGAAGAATGAAAAACAACGTTATCAAAAAACTGCACACGAGCTGGAACAGTCCCTAAAAAAAGTAACCCGACAATCTGTTGAATTAGCTGAACTGGAAGATCAACTGCGCTTGTCCGACCGCCTGGCAGTTGTTGGAGAACTGACCGCCAGTATGGCACACGAACTGCGTAATCCACTCGGCACTATCCGGGGTACAGTGGAAATATTAAATGATGAACTCCCGGAAAAAGTGAAAAAAACTGACTTTTTTCAAATCCTTATTCAGGAAACCGAACGTATGAGCACTGTGGTTGAAAATTATCTGAATTTTGCCCGCAAACAAAAAAGTCCGGAGTCTCAGTACGAGGTTGGGGATGTTGTCCGCAGCACCTGTCTGATTCTCGCCAGCAGAGCCCGCAAAGAAAGGATTCGCATTAAAGAAACAATGCCAGATCAGCCGATTTTATTAAAGGGTGATCCGAACGATCTGCGTCAAATATTGGTTAATATTCTTCTGAATGCCATAGAATCAATGTCCGCTCCGGGAAGAGTCTCTATAATCGGGGAGCTATCTGTGAATAACGAAAATTTAACTAGTTTGTCAGAAGACGGGAAAGAACAGCCGGTTTTGCGTCTTTCGATCAAAGATTCTGGTAAAGGCATGACATCAGAAGACCAGGGAAAAATATTCGCCCCCTTTTATACAACGAAAAAGAATGGGACCGGATTAGGGTTAAGTATTGTGAAACGGATTATTGAACAACATCAATGGAAGATTGAAGTAAACAGCAAGTTAAAACAGGGAACCGAGTTTGTTTTGACGATCCCATTAGCATCATAATGGGTTTGAAACTAAGAAACGGAATATATCGATGAAGCAAATTCTATTAATTGATGATGATGTTAATCTTGGCAAAGTTGTCGCCTACCAATTAAAGAAAAATGGTTTTGAAGTTACTGTTAGTAATAGCGGGAAAGCAGGATTGGGACAATTTGATCAACAGGAATTCGATATTGTTATTACTGATATCCAGATGCCTGATATTAACGGGATTCAGGTCTTAAAGGAAATCCGTCGTCTGAATCGTCAAATTATCATAATTATGATAACGGCTTATGGCAGTATTGAAAATGCCCTGGAGGCCTGCCGCTTGGGTGCAGATGACTACCTCACCAAGCCTTTCAGTCAGGAACAATTGTTGTTTGTTATTGAAAAAGCTGTCCGATTGCGAGAATTGCAGCAGGAAAACACTCAACTTCGCCAGGAATTGATCGGCAAATATCGATTTGACAACATGATTGCCCGCAGCGCTAAAATGGAAGATGTATTGCGAATGGCCGGGCAGGTTGCCGCCAGTGAGGCAACGGTTATGGTTTTGGGAGAAAGCGGCACCGGAAAGGAATTGGTTACCCGGGCGATTCATTATAATAGCCCCCGGAAGGACAAGCCCCTGGTTACTGTCAATTGCCCATCTATTCCTGATAACCTTTTAGAAAGTGAATTGTTTGGTCATGTCAAAGGGGCATTTACCGGGGCAATCAAAGACCGTAAAGGTAAATTTCAGATTGCTGATGGCGGGACAATTTTTTTGGATGAGATCGGAGATCTTCGTGAGGAGGTTCAGGCAAAATTACTCCGTGTATTGCAGGAACATGAAATTGAACGCCTTGGCGACTCACAAACTATCAAAGTTGATGTGCGGATCATTGCTGCTACGAACAAGCATCTCGAAGAACTGGTTCGCGATGGAAAATTTCGAGAAGATTTATACTATCGGCTCAGTGTAGTACCTATTACCATTCCGCCGTTAAGAGACCGCAGAGAGGAAATCCCTTATCTGGTTGATTTTTTCCTAATTCGCTACGGAAAAGATCGAAAATTTATCATTGCGCCGGAAGTGTTTTCTGCCATGCAGCAATATGATTGGCCGGGGAATGTCCGGGAATTAGAAAATGTCA
>JAUIFT010000180.1 GCA_030430345.1 Calditrichia bacterium
ACAGTAAGACTGAAATCGGTTGGGGAAATCAAATTCGCTCCTATGTGTTTCATCCGTATAATATGGTTAAAGATCATCGCACGACCCATGAAACCGGCGATATTCAACGGGTGATGGATGGCGAGATTAATGATTTTATTTATGCTTACTTGCTGAAGGCGCCGGAATTAAATAAGTAGGCACGAAAACATGGCAAGTAAGTTTGAAAAAATAGCCTTCAGGCTGAAGAAGCTGAAGCGAGATCTCAGCCGGGGGGCGGAATTTTACCCAATGGCGGATGATGTTCACTCATCCAAATTGGGTGAATATTATTTCCTGATGTTTGAATCCGCCCTGCTCGCCGGCATCAGCCAGAATTTTCATTTCGATGATGATGGCATTCCCCTGATTCCAACTTACATAGATGTTGAAGAACGAAAGCTGATCTATTACCCCATTTCGATCGGGCAATATGGATTAGCGATTTTTCATACCTACCTGGAAACCGGTTCGCCGGAAGACCGCAGCCGTTTCCTGAAAATTGCCGATTGGTTTTATAATGCCCGGGTTGAAGAGAAAGCGCGTGGCGTATTTTGGCTATCGGAAGTCCCCAAGCCGGAATACCGAATGTTTGACCCCTGGCCGTCTGCCTTTGCGCAAAGCCGGGGAATTTCTATCTTGTTGCGGGCATACCAATTAACCGATGATGTCAAATACCGGGATACGGCGATTAAGGCACTGAAGATTTATGAGATTCCAGCGAAAGAAGGGGGGGTGACTACCTTCTCGGAAAACGGGCCACTTTATGAGGAATATCCGGCGCAATTTCCGACGGTGGTGCTGGACGGGACAATCTTTTCGCTATTTGGATTATATGATTGTGTGCGGGCGGTGCCGGAAAGTGAGCAGGCGAGAAGACTGTTCGATGAAGGTATTGCCGCCTTGAAAAAAACACTGCCGGCATTCGACCTGGGCTACTGGATTCGCTATAACCTATGCCGGGAAGATTTTTATCCGAAACTCGATCCGGCTTCCATCGGCTATTTTATTCTGATTAATTCCCAACTACGCATTCTATACAAAATTACCGGTGATGAGTATTTCCTGGAAACTGCCAACTGCTGGATGAAATACAATCGTTTAAGCAGCAAAATACGGATGTACTGGGCAAAATACTGGGCCCTACGAAAGCTGAATAGAATTTGACAGTTGTCAGTTCACTGTTCACTGTTCTTCCGATAAGCCATAAAGCCGAAAAATAACAATCCTCCATAAACAATTAGCCAACCAATCCAGGAAATCGTTACGCCGGTAAAGTAATTGGCCGGATGGAAATTCAAGTGAATGGTATGTTTGCCGGCAGGAACCACCATGGAGCGAATAATATGGTTGGTTTTGTAAATCTCCAGCGACTGCCCATCTTCGCTTGTCGCCGTCCATTCCGGATAATATACCTCGGAAAGCACCAGCAATGTTTGCGTATTGGTCGATACTTCCAGGGTCAGCTCGTCCGGTTTAAAATCTGTTACTTTTGCGTAGCTGTTACTGTCTGGCGCAGCAATTTCCGCAGCAAGCGGTTTTTCCAGCAGGGCGATTTTGGAGGGATCAAATTCCGTAGAGTTCATAAATTTTAAGCGTTCCACACCATCTTCAAATACTTTTGTTTCTCCAACCATAAAAACCCTGGGAAGTGCTTTCTCATTCCGATAGGCGTGAACATTCGCATTGTCATCGCTGCCGAGATAGGTTAACTCCGGCAGGGTAGGGAATCGTTGACTAAGGGCCAAATACTTCCCATTCAGCATCCCAAGAACAGCGAGGTTGATTGGCATGGAAGGATTGGTGCGGGTAATCAGGTTGTTGGTGATGATATCCTGAATGACCTGCGTTTTCGCGGGAGAATATCCCCCAATGGATTGGTGGTGATACTGCCAACGGGAATCACTCGCTACACTGCGAATAGGAGGAACCACCCGGTAGAGGGTTTCACCCTGTTCTTTAGCGTCATTCTTAATGATCTGATCCACGGCATTCTCCCGATATACCTGCTGCTCGATGCGGTCGAGATCTACAAACTGACCTTTCAGATAACCCGCAGAAACCAAACCGAGGTCCAGGGTGACCAAAACGAGCAACCCTACTAATAAATAGGACTTCTTGCCAATATCCTTGAGAAGCATAAAGATGAGGCCGCCGACCATCAGGAAAAAGAATAAGGTACGAATCGCGGATGTTTGCAGAATATCCAGACGGGCTTTTTTCAGCAAATCCACCAACTGCCGGGCCTGTTCCGGACCATATTGACCGGTATAGCGCTGCACTTCCCCGGCCGGAGAGAGTGCGAAGCTGCTGCCCAATAGCAATGGTATTGATAGAATTGCCAGATAGACGGCGCCGAGTATATACAGGCGCTTTTGCCGTTCTTTATCCGCAAATCCCCTGGTAAACATTTCCTGGATACCAATTGCTGCCAGAATACAGGTATTGAAAGAGACCAGGGTGAGGATCATCATCGGCACCCGGAATTTGTCAAAAAAGGGAAGGTAATAGAAAAATATTTTATATAGAGATGAAAAGTTTCTGCCAAGAGATAAAAGTATCGCAAATATGGTAAGTGCCGTCAGGGCTTTTACCAATGGATTATGCCACTGGAAAAATATCGCAATTAGCGCGAGAAAAGCGAGGATTACACTTAAATATTCCAGAGATTGTGTTAGCGGTAAATCCCCCCAATAAGCAGGAATTTCCCGATTCTTAAATTGGGAAACCGCATTTCCGGTATACACTTCGGTGGAGGTGCCACCATGAAAGCGCGGGACGATCAAGTTCCAGAATTCCGGTGCAGAATAAGACCAATTGGTGGCATAATCGTAACCGACGCCCTTTTTATCCTGCTCGGATACCGGCCCCTGGATATTGACGGCATTACCACCACGGGTGGAGTGCGGGGTAAAATCCCGGGTTGGCAGCAATGGTTGCGCAACGATCATCGCAACAAGGACGACCGCGGCAATGACCAAACCGTTCACTTTCAGGAAATCGCCCCACTTTTTTTCCAAAGCTAACTTCAGATAAGGCGTAATACCGATAAAAATTAGCAATAACATGCCATAGAAGACGATTTGATAATGCTGAGTCCGCAGCATCAATGCAAAGGCCGTCGTAAACAGCAGGCCACTAAGCAGATTGCGTCTTTCGAGCAAGATCAGGAAGGTAAGCATGACATACGGCAGCCACATGATTGCCCGGAGTTTCGAAAAATGGCCGACAACAATAAGGGCTTGAAAGTGTGGCATTAAAGTAAATGCAGCTGCAACTATCAGCGCGGTTATAGTACTTTGTTGGAGATAACGAATGAGCAGGAACATGCCGACTGCACCAAGCAACAAAAATAAAATCCGCACATCGATAAGGTCGGTTAGTGCGAAGAGGATTGTATCTGCAGACCAGGTGATTGCAGTATAGCGGTGATAAATTGGCATGCCGGCAAACATGTAAGGATTCCACAAAGGCCGAATCCCGGTTTCTGCTTCATAGGTCTTAATCTGTTTGGTATTACCGATGCCGGACACAACGTCACTGCCCTGCACATCCATTCCCTGGAAAACAATTGGACTATAGAGAAATAAAACGATAGCGAAAAGGATACCTAAGCCAATCCATGTGGCGCGCGGATGCCCCAGTTGCTGCATTAGTCCGTCCTGGGGCGCTTTTTTTGTTCTCGGAATTTTGGAGGATGGGCGGGTGGATTTTTTTGGTGCTTTAGCCATAAAAGCCTCTGGTTAACGTGTTCATTCAGCGTATACCGGCGTTGGAAAATATGATGCCGCTGTCTGCTTTACTTTACCTGGTAATTGTAACTTACATAAAAAAACCGGATCAGCGCGCTTAATATATTGATTAATATCTGCATTTCAAAAAGCTTTTCAGGAGCAGGCATTGGATGCCAACTGCGGAAAAATAAGAGAATCGTTTACATAGATTATTTTTTTGCTAAATTAATATTGGAAAGATAGTAGCGAAAATATTTCGAGCTAGAATCCAGGTAAATTGACGATGTGAAAAGTGTGATACAGACAAATTAAGGTAAGGAGTAGTAAATGGATTTCCAACTTAGTGATGCTCAGGTTTCTATTCAACGGGCGATACGCGATTTTGCCCAGGAAGAAATTGTGCCGAATGTGATGGAATATGATGAACGTAAAGAATTTCCTGCGCACCTGATCCAGAAAATGGGGGAATTAGGATTGCTGGGAGTGTTTTACCCCGAGGAGTATGGTGGCGCGGAAATGAGCTATACCGATTATGCATTGATACTGGAAGAGATTTCCGCGGCAGATCCTTCTATTGGCCTCAGTGTTGCCGCACATAATTCGCTTGGCACCAACCATATTTTCACCTTTGGCAGCGAAGCACAGCGGCAGCGAATTATTCCCCGTTTAACCAGTGGAGAGACAATGGCTGCCTGGGCGTTAACTGAGCCGAGTGGCGGCAGCGATGCTTTCGGCCTAAAAACAACCGCCCGCAAAATCGGCGATAAATGGATTCTGAACGGTTCCAAAACGTTTATTACCAATCCTAATTATGCAGACTATGCCGTTGTGATGGCGAGAACTAATCCGGAAAAAGGAAAAGCGGGTATTTCCGCCTTTATTGTTGAGAAAGGAATGCCGGGATATACCGTTGGAAATCCGATGAATAAACTGGGAATGCGCGCCAGTGATACCGCAGAACTGTTCCTGGAAGATTGTGAAGTGCCGGCGGAAAACCTCCTCGGGAACGAGGGCGAAGGATATTTTGATGCCTTGAAAATCCTCGACGGTGGCCGGATTAGCATCTCTGCCATGTGCGTGGGGATTGCCCGTGGCGCTTTCGACCATGCCATGCGTTATGCCCAGGAGCGCAGCGCATTCGGTAAGTCGATTTCTCAGTATCAGGCAATTAAATTCAAGCTGGCGGATATGGCTACAAAAATTGAAGCCGGGCGTCTGCTGACGCTGCGGGCCGCTTCGCTGAAAGACCAGGGACTGCCTTCATTGACGGAAGCAACCATGGCGAAGCTTTTTAGCAGTGAGGCTGCCGTTGATATCGCGAATGAAGCCGTGCAGATTTTTGGCGGTTACGGCTATATCAAAGAGTATCCGGTCGAGAAGTTTTACCGGGATGCTAAGTTAGGAACGATTGGTGAAGGTACATCGGAAATTCTCCGCCTGGTCATTGCCCGGGATCTCATCAAGAAATATGCGATTAATATGGAGAAAGAACTTGTTTAACTGATTCGCCCGCCTTTTTTCTGAAAATTCCTGCGCCCGGCATCTTTGCCGGGCGTTCTATTTTCCCCGCCTTGAAACAGAACATTCTTATCACTATATTGGGGCTCCAGAAAATTGCAGGAGAACATTTCCATGAGTAAAACTTATTTTCCCCAAATTCTTTCCCTGGCCATTATATGGTTTTTACTGGCATGTAACAGCTCACCAGGGGATTCCCATAATAATGACCATCAAGAGGATTATAGTGTTGCTACGCAGTTAGCCAAATTTACCCCGGTTGATATTACCTATGATGCTGCTTCGTTAAGCGAAGGGGATCAGAAAGCGCTGATAAAAATCGTCGAAGCCTCTCGTTTGATGAATGATATTTTCCTTCGTCAGGTCTATAAAGACAATGTTGCTTTGCAGGAAAAATTAGCCAATGCAAATTCTCCGGAAATGGCAGCGGTTCGGGATTATTTTACGATTAACTTTGGTCCTTTCGACCGCCTGGCTCATAACAAGCCTTTCTTTGGAGATGCTGCTGCGAAGCCCATGGGCGCGAATTATTATCCGCAGGATATGACCAGGGAAGCGTTTAACCAGTGGATTGCTGATAACCCTGCAGACGAATCCGTTTTTACCGGTTATTTTAGCGTTATCCGTCGCGATGGGGAGCGGCTCGTCGCCATTCCGTACTCGGAAGCCTATAAAACTTTTTTAGAACCAGCGGCAAAATTGCTAAAGGAAGCTGCGCAACTGACCGATAATAATTCACTTGCGACATTCCTGAACAGCCGGGCAGATGCTTTTTTTAGTGATGACTACTACCAGAGCGACATGGACTGGATGGATCTGAAAGATCATAGCATTGAAGTCGTTATTGGCCCTTACGAAGTTTACGAAGACGAGCTGTTTAACTATAAAGCAGCATTTGAAGCTTTTGTGACTCTGGTGGATCCGGAAGATAGCAAGAAGCTGAGCAAAATCGGTGGCTACTTAAATGCGTTGGAGCAACGCTTACCAATACCGGATGCTCATAAAAACCTTAACCG
>JAUIFT010000181.1 GCA_030430345.1 Calditrichia bacterium
GCGGGTAAGCTCCGCCGTACCATACCAACTGTTTTCCCCATTGGAGTTTAATGGAATGTTGGTGTCATTTGCAGTAAGACTGACATTGCCGCTGCTGAAATTTTCGACATTAATGGCAAAATGGAGAATCCCATTTAAGGCCGGGTTTTGAAAAATACTGAGATATGGTATGGCATTATCGCTATTAACATCCCAGCCCATGTCCCGGAAAATGCCAAAGATTATTGGGCCGGGCGTATGAATCGCCTCACTATTGCCAACGGAGGGCGTCATCAGTGAGTTAATATTTCCGGCTGGATAGCGGTTTTCATCAAGATGGGCATAACTGGAACCTTCGGACCAGTCAGATGGCGCATATAATTCCGGTTTCACATCACCATTAACAGCCAGTGCTTCCGCGCCATTCCAAAATACATTGCCACCGGTTAACTGGTTGCCTAGCGCGCTGGATGGATTGGGAAATAAATTCAAATTAATTAGAGATTGGCCACTACCATTTTCAGCAAAGCGATCAAATATAAAAGGAGAAGTCGAGCCGGCGCCCCAACTGCCCTGTCCGTCTGTAACGCCCATTGATCCGACGAAACCCAGTCCGTGGCCAATTTCATGAAGAACAACCGTCACGAAGTCAATCTGGCCCTGTGGCGTATTGCCATCCGTGCCAAAATACCAGTTGTTAAAGTTGCTGCTGAATTGGGCGAGAATATCCACTTCCTGAGGGTCTAGATCTAAACCGGCAAGCTTATTCGCTATTGCAGCAGGATACCAAGTATCACTGACGCCACCATTGAGGAGTTGGCGATATATATTTGGCGTAGCGGCGCCGAGCACGTTTTCATCCAACCCGACCCAACTAGCATCGATAGTAATCGGCACATCGGAAATCAAAAGACTCGCCCAGATATCGGCGGCATATTGAAATGCATTCTGTGCTTCCTGGGTAAAGTCGTTATAATTAATCTGGAATGTTGCTGTTGCTGCTTTCCGGGCCAGGAATGCCGCCGGTGGGCCAATCCGCGTATTCATATCTTTGTTGATATGACGCAGCCCATTAAACGAGCAGGAACAATTTCGCTGAGCCAGGATTGGCAAGTTAAGGAGCAGTAAAATGAGTGATATGGGTAATAACACCCGGAAATGGATATTGCGGTTCATAGATGCCTCAGGGTTGATGGCGGCTTTCCAATCAGCCATACTTCCAGTTTCTGAATTGTGAAAGCAATTACTGCCAGTTCTAAATTTCAGTTCAGTAATGAGATAACATATTTGATAAAGGGGGTAGAACTGAAAAGATTACCACAATGAATGCTAACATCCTTTGCTGCCCCTACGGGGTTTATGAATTTGCATATTTGCAAATGGGCAAAGGATGCAGAAAAAGACAGGCGATTTGTGTATTACCTGAATATTTTTGTCTCATTACTTAAAAACAATCTCTTCAGTAAAAACCCGGCGATGTTCAAACATTTTCATTGCAAACATTTAAACAAGGTTTTCAGTAAGCAATGTTACGTGACTGTAAAGCCAGAATAGCAAAATTGAAACTAAGAAATTTTACATTAGGGGACAAAGGATTTATGCAAATTGAAGTAGTTTTTTTGGAGGGAAAACCCGTTTCGAAATTTGCAGCCATCGGAAACGGGTTAGGCTATTAACTCAAATTGAGAATTAAATATCTTAAGTCTTATTGTAAAGTGCGGCGATAGAGGAGATAGGCACTGATAACAACGGAGATATCACGCACTACAGTCGCCACGCTGCGCCACTTCGACCAACCATTTCGCGGGACAAAAATGATGTCACCGGGTTTTAGAACCGGAGGGCGAGGCGAATTAGCGTCCTTTAAAAACTCATTGACATTGTATTCGATGATTTCTTTCCGCGGCTTGCTGGTAGGGTCATTTTGATACCCTTCCGGCATTGTGTAACGGGTAATTAACACTTTCCCCAGGTTGGAAAACTCCGTTACACCGCCAGCTTTGGAAATGATTTCGACGATGTCTGTTTTATCACTGACAATATATTCGCCGGGCTTTCTAAGTTCGCCAAGAACGTGCACTTTAATTTGTAACAAGCTCTCGTCCGGAGTGCCAAGGATGTATTTTTCATTTTCCTGCCCATAAAGGAAGCTGCCAAAGATGAATAAAAAAATAAAGAATGATAAACTGGGTAGCCTGTTCACTGAAATTTCCGTTTCCTTTAGAGTTCGACTTCGGTTTATTAATTCAGAAGATTTCTGGATTGCTGGAGCTAAATTATTCCAACAAGGTGAATTAAGGGTGATAGGAGTCAAGTTTTTAACGCAAATAATTTTGCACTCGCTGATATTTGGGAAAAAAATTCACAACTTTACAATGCAAATTTTATTATATCCGCCATTTACATAGGGTGTAGTTTTGGCACAGTCTTTGTGATTAAGAATAGCAGATGCATCTTTGAATTCTGATTCCAGATTACGATTGTTAATAATAAAGCCACTGAGGAGGCAGGGATGAATTCCTTCTTTGCAGATAATATGAGTTTGAGTGAGAGTACATTTATAGAGCAATTCTTGAATACCGATGAATACCGGAATGAGCTCTTCAAAAAAGAAGTCGTAGCAAAAAAGAAGAATAACCCGTTTCGCGGATTCTTTTTTGCAGCGATTCTCGCGCTGCCTTTTTGGGCATCTATTCTTTACTTGCTCCGACAAGTATAAATATTCCTGTCCTGACAATTGTTAACGCCGGAAATCCTTGCGCAAGGTTTTCGGCGTTTGCGATTCTTCAATCTCCGCCAGAAACTACCCAATAACCTTTTCCAGATGTAAACTAACGCATGTTATAAATAATAATAGCGATGCGGCCGAATTTATTCATTGCGATTCGTAGCGTATCATATTAGACATGTATTCATGTATAACTAGTTGTTCTTCTTGACTAAAAGATGCCGGATTTAACTTGCAAAAATGGCTGTTGCTATTCAATCTGAGCTTGTCGAAGGGTGAATAGCACTTAAAGGCTTATTCTGTGAAGCAAAAAAAGATATCACTCGAAATTTAAGTTCATCGAAGTAACTTTTGTCAATATTTCATCCTCCGACGGGCTCAGGGGGAATGGACATAATGCTTTTAAAGAGGAGTAAGGTCTATTAGGAAATTGTAACATGACTCTTGAAATAGACATACTTTTTGAGGTCCGTTGAAAGGTGGAGAGATTATTCCGTTCCGATCATGCCGGGAATATTGGAATGCGTTTGTAGCGCAGGAGGTTTAGGGATATATAAAAAAGGCCGGGGAGTTTTATTCCCCGGCCTTTTTTATATAAAACTGAATCATTCAACCCTTACATTCTGTGGTACTGATGGGGGAGGATTGCTGTTGCTGGTGCCAGCGTGTGTCCAGTCCGTCCAGCCATTGTTTTTTCCCGGTGTTGTCGGGGATGGCGCCGGAAAATTGGTGCCATAATAATAATTGACCAGGTGCGGCTGCCAGTTATCGTCGCCACTGGCCGGAAAGTTGATCTGATCGTTTAGCCAGGTGTATGCTCTGAGAATTGCCTGATCTTCCCAGTTAAAGACGTCATAACCGGCCCGGTGCAGAATGGTCGCCTGGACAATTGCGCCCTGCAGCCCTTCATAAACATAATTCTCCTGAAACGGAGGCCAGGTAAATCCACCACCACGCCGTTGATCGTCGGGTAAAACGCCGTCAACATTATTGCCGTTAATAGTGGCGCCAAGCGGGTTGATGCCAACCGGATTGTTCGGATCGGACTGCCAGTCTAAGTCCCCATAACTGAAGCCTGAATAGGAGCTGCGATCGCCAAGCCAGCCTTTAAAAACTTCCGCCGTGCGCGCCAGTTCAGCAGTATCATTTAAATAAACCGCGATTGCCGCCCGGGTGGCGCCGGCATGGCAACCCCAATTATTCGGGCGTTCCTCATGGGTAGAAATCAATGTTTTTCCGGATAATTCGTGGGTAAGCATATCCCGGATAAATTGGCGCCAGATCGCATCTTTGTCGGGAGGTAAGCCAACGAGGTCCGCAGAAATAACATAAGCGCCGAGTTCACGACCGAGCGCCAGGGTTCGCCCGCCCTCGGTGCCGATGGCATCCATACAGGCATCGATCACATCCTGACGGTAACTGTCATCGCCGGTGCGTACATAAACCAGTGCTTTTGCCAATACGCGCACATTGGTGCGGTCATCCTGGTTGGAAAGGTTCGGGGAGCCGGTTGATTGATCCGCCTCGTCTTTAACATTATCCCAGGCCGTTCCAGACATTGGCAGCTGCATAATTTCATCATGGCTGAGCCAGATGCCGATCGTTTGGGCCTGAAGAAATCCACCGGACAAAATCAGCAGAATGCCCAGCAATTTGTGAATCAATGATAAACTTCTCATGAGTTTTCCTCTTTCATCTGCCCTTAACTCCCAACGAAGTATACGTACGCATTTGCCTGAAATAACTGTGTATGCTACATCTCATAAATATACTTCGTTTTGTTAACGGGATATATATCAGCAAATACCTTGCCGGGTAGATGATCCGTGGTTTGGGTGGATTTGGAGATGGGGAAAATGCAAAATATGTAAAATTAATACACAGGCTGGATATTTTCTCATAATGACGACAGCAGAACGCATAGAATGGATGTATTTGATGATATGTTTAGGTGCCGGAAGGAGGGTTGATTGCCTGCTTATATTTGGCGCGGCTGAAACTGCCGAACATTTTAATCCGGAAACAGTATCATTAGTCTGCCGGGGAACTCGAAATAGCAGTTGACTTCCCTGCAAGATTGTTTAACTTCAAAGCTTGCGAATTTTTTTCAAGACAAGAATTTCAGATGCAATTAAGGTGGATATAAATGAAGTGGTTTCTACTAATTCTGGTTTTTATACAGATGACGGCATTCTCTCAGGCTGTTAGAGTGATGGATCAAAATACCCTTCAGCCGATCATTCATGTTTTGGTTTATAATAAGAACGGTTCAGAATATACAAATGATGATGGTGAAGCAGCACTGGACAAACTAAATATGCCAGACAGCGTTTTTTTCTACCACTCTTCTTATAAAGATTTCGCTGTATCCCATTCCGATTTAGTGGCAAGCAATTACCGCATCATTCTCCGGGAGCGGCTGGTAAATATGGATGAGATTGTGGTCTCAGCGAATCGCTGGGAGCAAAACCGCCGGGAAGTAGCGATGAAGATCACCAGCATTTCTCACCGGGAGAATAGTTTCAACAACCCGCAAACTACGGCGGACCTTTTGGCATCCTCCGGAGATGTCTATATTCAGAAAAGTCAGCAGGGGGGCGGCAGTCCGATGATTCGCGGGTTTGCCGCCAATCGGGTGCTGATCGTGGTGGATGGCATCCGCATGAATAATGCCATCTACCGGAGTGGCAATTTACAAAACGTGATTTCTCTGGATGCCAACAGCTTGCAAAATGCCGAAGTGATATTTGGCCCGGGGTCAGTCATCTACGGAAGCGACGCTATCGGCGGGGTGATGAGTTTTCAAACTGTACAACCAGTGCTGAGCAATAGCGGACAAACCAACTTTAGCTCGGAAGGATTCGGCCGCTTTTCTTCCGTTAATTCTGAACAAACCTATCATTGGCGCCTCAATGCCGGTTCAAATCGCTGGGGCATTGCCAGCAGTATTACCTACAGTAATTTCGATGATCTGCAAATGGGCGCTAATGGCCGCGATGAATACCTGCGCAATAGTT
This sequence comes from Calditrichia bacterium, assembly GCA_030430345.1. Next base: position 5,725 of record JAUIFT010000181.1, read on the forward strand.
TCGTCAGCCGTATTGATGGTCAGGATAGCTTGCTGGCGAATGATCGTCCGGAAATCCAGGTACCGAGCGGTTACGATCAGTGGAACGTTTCTCAAAAGATCCGCTATCGCCCGAATTTGACCTGGGATGTTGATCTCGCCCTGCACTATTCCCGCACCTCCGACGTTCCCCGCTATGATCGCCTGATCGAGTTTCGCGATGGCGCTCCCCGTTCCGCAGAATGGTATTATGGCCCACAAAAATGGTGGATGAATGCGCTCAATGTCCGTTACAACCGGCTCGGCGAGGCGTTCGATTCCGCCCGCTTAACCGCCGCATTTCAGGATTATGAGGAAAGCCGGAACGACCGCCGGTTTCGGAGCTTGAACCTGCGTCAACGGGTTGAGAAAGTGAAAGTGTATTCCCTGAACCTTGATATGGATAAAAAGCTCAACGCTAACAATTCGTTGTACTATGGCAGTGAATTTGTGCATAATCGAATTGGCTCCAGCGGGGAGCAAAAAAACATTGAAAGTGGGGAGACGGCACCGGCATCCAGTCGCTATCCCGATGATT
>JAUIFT010000182.1 GCA_030430345.1 Calditrichia bacterium
ACCTACCGGGTAGATCGCCACACCGGGGAAATTCATCGAATTATCCCGGAGAAAAAAAATGCCTTTATTTATGCCCCAACAGCGAAAACCACCCACCGCCTGGAATCACTTCCCCCTTCCCGGCAACGCAGCGCGGTGTTAAGCGATCAGCAAATTCGCGAGCTTGGCAAGATAGCTAAACAAGCAGAGCAAGCGTTTGGACAACCGCAGGATATCGAATGGAGCTACGACGAACAGGGCCGTTTATTCATTTTACAATCCCGCCCAATCGTTTTCCCTCCCGGCGGCCGGAGAATTTGGGACAATGCCAATATTGTCGAAAGTTATCCCGGTTTAACCTTGCCGCTCACTTTCAGCTTTATACAGGACTGCTACAAAACCGCTTTTAGCAATACAACCCGCGGCTTTTTACTGCAAAAGAAAACATTAAACAACAGCATGCCACTTTTCAATCAGATGCTCGGTTTGCTAGATGGACGGGTCTATTACAACCTGCTCAACTGGTACCGGATGCTCTCATTTCTGCCCGGCTTCGAGAAGCACAAAGAAGCCTGGGACGAAATGATCGGCATCGACGCAGCGATGGATTTTCCCGGTCAGCAACTCTCCCTGGTAAACCGCTGCTATGGCTGGCTGTTCATCAGCGGGAAATTGCTGAGTGGGAAAAACAACGCCCGGAAATTTTTCCGGAAATTCAACGCTTTCTATAAAACGGCGCGGGATTGGGATATCGCCAACGCGGATGAAAATGCGCTGATCCATTATTATCACGGGATTGCCAGATCTCTCGGCGCTTTCTGGCATCTGACCCTGTTCAATGATTTTTGCGCAATGAAATATTATCACTGGCTTAAGCAGTTATGCCAACGTTGGGGACTGGAAAAACATACCAATTTACACAATGATTTACTCGCTGGAGAAAACGGCGTGGAAAGTGTTGCGCCGGTCCAAATGCTCATCAGGCTGGCGGAAAAGGTGCGGGAAAATCCGCTGTATCGGGCACTGTTCAAAGATGAGAACATACCGATCATCAGGGCCAGAATTCAATACGACCCGGCTTTCGCCACATTGAAACAATCACTTGCAAACTACCTGGCACATTATGGCGATCGTAGTTTTGAAGAACTGAAATTGGAGACGCCCGGATTTCGCGAAGCGCCGGAGCAACTGTTGCAGTATATCCACCATTATGCGGAAAGCGAGCTCAGTATCGCGCAATTGGCAGGGCAGGATCGCCTTATCCGGGAAAAGGCGGAAAAGATTGTTCGCCAAACGTTGCGCCATCCCTTCAAGCGTCTATTTTTTGCAATCATTCTCCGGAATTGCCGCCTGGCAGTAAAAAATCGCGAAAATATGCGGTTTGCCCGCTCTCGCTTCTTTGGGCTTATCCGCCGTATTTTCCGGCGCTTTGGCGAACTGTTTGCTGCCCAGGAGATCATTCCTGCCGATGATATTTTCTACTTAACCCATCAGGAAATATTTGCGACGGTGCAAGGGAGTTCAGTCACGCAAAACCTGCCCGGGCTGGTAGCCGTTCGTAAAGCGGAATATGCCCGGTATGCATCCCGGCAACTGCCGGAAAGGTTTATCACGCAGGGGATTCCCGATCTCAACGATGTAGAAATAGTTGAAGATTTTCAGCAAAACGGCAATGTATTGCAGGGAACCGGCTGCGCCTCCGGCGTTGTGCAGTCGCTGGCGCAAATCGTGCATCATCCGGAAACAGCGAATATTTGCGGCGACCATATTCTCGTCGCGAAATCTACCGATCCCGGCTGGGTGTTTCTCATGCTGGCCGCAAAAGGAATTATTGTGGAAAAGGGGAGTGTGTTATCCCATACAGCAATTATTGGCAGGGAGTTGGGGATTCCCACTATTATCGGCGTAAAGAATGCTACTCAAAGAATTCCCAACGGCAGCCTCCTGAGAATGGATGGGGGCAGCGGGGAAATTGTTCTCAGTGAAAAAGTCCATCGCAACGGCAAAAACGGGAGGTGAGAAATGGCGATCACTAGCTTTGTATTCGATCATGCCCATGCCGAGAAATTTGTGGCCTTCCCCTACCAGCTTTATCGTAGTGATAAACACTGGCTCCCGTCCCGCCGGCAGGATGTATATGCCCAGTTATCAGAAACATTTCCATTCTACCAAAAGGCCGGCAATCGCCACCGGCATTTTCTCGCGATGAAGGATAAAAAAATGCTCGGCAGGGCATCCGCTTTCATTAACCGGGAATTAAAAAACGACAAAGGTGAGCCCGTTGCTACCATCGGCTTTTTTGAATGCGTGCCGGATAAGGCGGTCGCCCGGGATTTACTTGATGCGTCCCTATCCTGGCTGCTGGCAGATGAACTTGTCAGTGAAATTTGGGGGCCGATGAATTTTGATATCTGGCACGGCTATCGCTTTATGACAAAGGGATTTGGCCGAAGCATCTTTCCCGGGGAACCATATCAGAAGGATTATTACCCGGAGATGTTTCAGGAGTATGGCTTCATCCCCCGGCAACGCTGGTTTAGCCTGGAATACAATGCTATCAGCTCGTTAAACTGCCTTTGCGATCTGTGGCTGCAACGCTATCATGAACTGGTGGGACAAGGCTATTATTTCGCTCATATTCAGCTGGATCACTTCCGGGAAGAGTTGAGCCGCTGGTATCAACTGCTACTGCCCTCTTTCCGCAATTTTTTAGGATTCACGCCGATTTCCGAAGCAGAATTCGCTGCGATATTTTTGCCATATCGCCCGCTATTTCATTCCCAGTTATTTACCATGGTTTCCGACGAATCTCGCCAGTTAGCCGGCTATGGCTGTGCTTTTCCGGACGTGGGAGATGCTCTCCGCGCTTTAAAAGGCAGGCGGGATATTTATCATTTATTAAAATTCCGCCGGCAGATGCGCAAAGCCGAGCGCGTGCTTTTGTATTTTGGAGGCATAACGCCGGCTGAAATGCGCAAAAAAAGTGGATTGGGGCACGCCATCTTCTCCTACATAATCGGGCAAATTATCACCGCCGGATTCTCGGGAATGACCCTGGCATTGGTAGCCGAGGGAAGCCGGGCCTTAAGATTACTGGGCAATCAAGCAGCGGATTTTCAGCGGGAATATCAGTTGTATGAATTTTCGCGGAGGACGAAATGAGCAAGCTGCCGGCCATTTTTTATGTTGATCGTCAGGATGGGCAGTTAAAGCAGGAGACTGTTTTTGCCGGACGTTTTCTCAATTGGGCTTACAATTCTCGCTCGGGATTTTTCCTGACCCACTTTTTGCTGAGCCGGCAGTGGGTTTCCCAACTGTATGGCTGGTGGCATTGGCAAGCGTGGAGCCGCCGGAAGATTGCCCCGTTCGTCAAACAGATGAACATCGACTGTTCAGAATTACTGCAGCCACTGACATCTTTTGCTTCTTTTAATGATTTTTTTATCCGCCGGATTGATTTGTCCCGGAGAAGAATTGACCGTCGTCCGGGCATCTGTATCGCCCCGGTTGACAGTAAAATTTTAGTATATGAGAAAATCAGAGCGGATCGCTCCTTTCCGATTAAACGGCATTCATTCAATCTTGCCGCCTTTCTTCGGAATGACGCGCTCACCCGCCGGTTTGATGGCGGGGCAATGGCCGTATGCCGTTTACATCTTAAAGACTATCACCATACCCATTTCCCGGACGATGGTGTGCCGGACAGCGCTTACCCCATCAACGGCAGATATTACGCTGGCGGGCCTTATGCCCGCCGGCGTTTTCTGCCATTTTTCGCGGAAAATTATCGTACTCGCACAGCCTTTCATTCAAATTCATTCGGAGAAGTTTTGATGGTAGACATTGGCGCGTTTACCGTCGGTGCCATCCGGCAGGATTTTCAGCCGGGGCAGCCGGTTCGCCGTGGGGATCATAAAGGCTGGTTCCAACTGGGTGGATCGACAATAGTTTTATTATTTCAAAAAAACGTTATCCGCTTTGATGCGGATCTCCTCGCCAATAGCGCCATTGGCCGGGAAACCCAGGTACGGATGGGAGAATCGATTGGGCAGAAAGCCGGCGCAAAAAGATCTGATAAAAGTACTTTGGAAAAAAAACCGGGCAGGAGATTTCATCATGACCAGGCATAAAATACATTACGCTCAATGCTGGGAAGATCCGGCAACCGTCAAGGCCGCCCTGCAAATTACCCCGCAGGATGATCTTCTTTCCATCGCTTCCGCCGGTGATAATACCTTTGCACTCTTATTGGACAATCCCGCCAGCATCACCGCAATTGATTGCAATCCCGCGCAAATTTATCTCAGCGAGTTAAAAATGCGCGCGATACAAATATTGACTTATGAAGATTGCCGGCGCTTTCTCGGCGTTACGCCCTGCACTAAACGGCAACGGATTTACCAAAGGTTAAAAAACGCGCTCAGTGAAGATGCCCGGAGGTTCTGGGATAGTCAGCTAACTGCCATTGATAAGGGGGTGATTCACTGCGGAAAATTTGAAGCATATTTTGCCATTTTTCGCCGCTGGATTCTCCCGCTGATTCATTCCCCGAAAACCTGCCGGGATTTACTGCAAACACGCTCGATGGAAGAGCGGGAAAAATTCTATGCAGAAAAATGGGATTGCCGGCGTTGGCGTTGGCTCTTTCGCGCTTTCTTTAACGAAATGCTCCTGGGCAAACTGGGCAGATATCCGGATGCCTTTAAGTTCGTCTCCGGCAAGAATATCGCTGAAGAATTACTGCAGAGATCCCGTCGTGGCTTAACAACCGGCAATAATGCCGGGAACTACTTTCTGGATTATATCCTTAACGGAGAATTTAGTAAACGGGATGTCCTCCCCCCTTATTTACTGGCAAAAAATTTTTCCTATCTAAAAAATAATCTTGAGCGGATTCGCCTGGTTTGTACCGACATCAACAGCTATCTGCAAAGACAGCCGGCAACAGCGTTCTCCGCATTTAATTTGTCCGATGTATTCGAATACATGTCGCCAACATTGTTTGAAAAAACTATCGCCAATATTCTCCGGGTCAGCAACGCCGGCACAAGGATCGCTTTCTGGCACTTATTTATTCCCCGGCCACTAATACCAGCCTGGCAAGATTTCTTAAATCCCCGGCCAGAGCTTTCCGAAAGACTGTATCAGCAAAGCCGGACATTCTTCTACGGCGGATTCCAGCTCTGGGAATTATCAACGGCACCAAATTCTTCAGAAGGAGTGCAATCATGTTCCAGTATGCATTTCACACCTTAAAAAAGCAGCCGCAACGCCTCTTGTTCACGGTTGGCGGCATTGCCCTGTGCATCGTGCTGATGTTATTTCTCCTGGCAATCTATCGCGGCGTCAAGGATGGATCGGTGGAGTTCATCCGGGAAAACCGCGCCGATTTCTGGATACTACAGCGAAATGCCTGGAATATTTTACGCGGCTCTTCCCTGCTCTCCACCGGCCACGGCATGCTCATCGAGGATCTCGATGGCGTCGATTCCGCTGCCCCGATTCTTCTCCTGCTTTCCGGTATTGAAAAAGACGGTGAAATGGCGACAGTATTCCTCACCGGTTTTCAGCCGGAACGCGGCGCCGGGGGGCCGCCGCATATCCTCGAAGGGCGCAATGTTGAGAATGACGACGAGATTGTCCTGGACAAAGCTTTTGCGCAGAAGTACCGCTATCAGCTGCGCGACCCGGTGTATATTCAGGATGATACGCTCAGCGTCGTTGGCATTTCCGGAGGCACCAATGCCCTGGTCATCCAATATGCTTTTGTCACCTTAAAGCGGGCGCAGACGCTAATCCGCTTTCCCAATATCGTCACCTGCTTTGTGGTGCAGGTAGCGGATGGCTATTCCCCGGAACAATCCGCGGCGGAAATCCGTGAAGAGATGGCCGGCATGGTGGAAGTTTATGATCATCAGACCTTTCTCGATAACAACATCCGGGAGATGGAAGCCGGCTTTCTGCCCTTTATTTCCACCATTGCGATCATTGGGGTTATCGTGCTCACGGCTATCTTAAGCCTGCTGCTCTCAATCAATATTCTCGAACAACGGCAAGATTTTGCGGTGCTGAAAGCGATCGGTTCACCGTTCCGTTTTCTGCGTCAGTTGATTGTCAGTCAAGCTCTCCTGCTCGCGGCGATTTCCACCGTGGCGGCATTGATCTCTTTTTTCCCGATGATTGCCCTTATCGAGATGCTGGTGCCGGAAGTCAGCGTTATTTCGACGCCATTGCAAATCATTACGGTGATACTGGCGGTCGCGATTCTCAGCTTGCTGAGCGCCGGCATTTCCATGCG
>JAUIFT010000183.1 GCA_030430345.1 Calditrichia bacterium
AGAACCAATATCTTTACGATAACTCATCGCTATCATGAACTCGAAAACACCCCTCTTGCGCCGTCTGTCCTTCCGCGCCCGTATTATTATAACTTTCACTTCGCTCACTGCAATATTGCTGGTGATTATGGCGCAGGTCGGGTATTATTCCGTGCGCACGTTGTATCTCAATCAATTGTCTGAGCAAACCGGACTATTAACGCAGCTGATTGCCAAAAATCTTGGCACTCGTTATCTCACTTTCCTCGATCCATTGGCCAAAGATAATCCGGCATTCGACTATTATCAGCGAAACATGCAGGCCCAGGCAGATGCGATGCTGCTCCCGAATATCTTCATTTTCGATGATAATTTTAAAATTCTCGCCCGCGCGAATGAATCTCAGGCGCTTGGCAGTATCGATACCCGACTGCTGCTCAATAAAACCGAAATAGAAGCGTTGACAGTGGGCAAATACAGTACTTCACTGCCTTTCAAGGGGGATGACAAGCAGTGGTATATGTGGGGATTTTATCGTATGAACCGCCATCATTGGCTGGGGATTCAGGAAAATGCCAGTCGGTTGGAGCGGGTGGAATCGCTGGCCAGTTATTTTACCTGGATCAGCCTCGCGGGGATATTACTTACCGGGCTGATCGGCTGGATGCTGGCGAGAAGCCTGGCAAAACCGGTGGAGAAATTGATCAGTTTTAGCCAACTGCTCGGGCAGGGAAAATTCGATGCCGCAATTCCGGAAGATATTTATGGAGAATTGCAGACCCTGGCAAATGCCCTGGATAAAATGCGCCACGATCTGGACCGGCATCATCAGGAGAAAGAAACTATGCTGGCGCAAATTGCCCATGAGATACGCAATCCGCTCGGCGGAATGGAGTTGCTGGCCGGACTGGTCAAGGAAGATTTACAACAGCAAGAAGCGGATAGCGGCTATATTGATAAGATTTTATCCGAGATTGCCGGATTAAAATCTTTGATCAGCGATTATCTCAACTACAGCCGGCCGCAACAGGCGCGCCCGGAGCTGGTCAATATCCCGGAAGTGCTTGCAGATGCCAGCACGGATTGGGAACAACTTGTCTCGGAAAAGGAGATTCGTCTTTCGACGGTGCTGGAAACAGATACGATTTATTTTGATCGCCATCATCTCCGCCAGGTGCTTTCCAATTTACTGGGGAATAGTGCACAGGCTTCCCCGGAAAACGGGGAAATAGTTATCGCTGCCAGCTCCGACGGCAAAGATGTGGCGATATCCGTGGCGGATGAAGGACCGGGTATCAGCCCGGAAAATCTTCCCCGAATCTTCGATCCTTTTTTTACCACCCGGGACGAAGGCACCGGACTCGGACTGGCGATTTGCCAAAAACTCTGCCGGGAAAATGGGATGGAAATGCTTGTTAAAAATAATCCTGAGAGTGGCTGTACTTTTACTTTACGTGGCAGTGCAAACGGAAAGCAATCAAATTGAACAAGATTGGTGCTGAAAAAGTATAACTTATGTTAAATGGATAGAAATATTTGTGGTTATTTATGATGCCGAAACCATCATTCTTTCTGGTGATGACATAGAAAGTTTTAGAAAATAAACTGCCCATATTAACGGGAGAAAAATCATGAAAAAATTACTGATAATATCTCTACTGGCAATTTTCTTTGCCTGCAGTGGAACGAACATACCGGAACCTGATCCGGTCGCAGATTTAACCGCGGCGAACTGGGAACTTAGTTTTATTATCCAGGATACGACGGTCTTTTTTGCCCCGGACGGCGTCACTTACTCCATCGCGTTTAGTGATACCGGCGAAGTGCATGGCAAGGTTGCCTGCAATAGCTTTAGTGCTATCTATCGAACAACACCCGCGGATTCCCTGGAATTTCGGGACGTTAATTCCACGCTGGTATTGTGCGTAACCGACCCGTTGGGAGCAATGTATCTGAACGGATTGGACACTGCCGGTTCCTATGAAATGAAAGAAAACAAGCTTTTCATCTATTACAATAGCCGAAAGAGCGTGATGGTTTATCTGGCGGAAACGGAATGACCAACGGTAAGAAAAAAATTATGGTAGTGGAAGATAACCCTACCATGCGCCTCGGGATGGTGGAAAGCCTGCGCCGGGAGGAGTATGCGGTTAGCGAATTCGAAAATGGGGAAACCGCCCTGAAAGCATTTCGGAAGAAGCCGGTGCCGCTGGTAATTACCGACCTGAAAATGGCCCCGGTCGATGGCATTACTTTGCTGCAGCAAATCAAGGAAACCCATCCCGCCACGGAAGTGATCGTTGTTTCGGCTTTCGGAACAGTGGAAACCGCCGTGCAGGCCATGCAGCTTGGTGCAGCAGATTTTCTCACGAAACCGTTTTCCACGGACGAGCTGCGGGTACGGGTGAAAAATGTTTGGGAACGAATCCAGCAGCGCCGTACTCTCGACCAATTGCTCGCTGAAAAACAATTATTGCATGATGAATTGTTTCCGGAGATGATTGGCAATTCCCCACCGATGCAGCAACTGTTCGATCTTATACAGCGCATTGCGAAGGAAGAGAGCACCATACTGATCGAAGGGGAAAGCGGCACTGGGAAAGAACTGGCAGCGCGGGCAATTCATCAGAATAGCGAGCGTAACGGGAAACCGTTCATCAAGGTGAATTGCGGTGCTTTAAACGATAATTTGCTGGAAAGCGAATTGTTCGGCCATGAAAAAGGCGCTTTTACCGGCGCTATTCGCCAGAAAAAAGGACGCTTCGAACTGGCGGACGGCGGCACCCTGTTCCTCGATGAAATTGGCGATATTTCCCCGGCCATGCAGGTAAAGCTGCTGCGCGTACTGCAAGAGCGGGAATTTGAAAGAGTGGGCGGAGAAGCAACTATTTCCGTGGATGTGCGGATTATCTGTGCTACTCATCGCAATTTGCCGCGACGTGTGCAGGATGGGGAATTCCGGGAAGATCTCTACTATCGCCTCAGCGTTATCCCCATGCAGCTGCCGCCATTACGGGACAGACGAGAAGATATTCCCGAATTGGTGAATCACTTTCTGCAGAAACGTAGTCAGCCCAAAACGATAACGGCGGAAGGTATCAATTTGTTGATGGAGTATTCCTGGCCGGGGAATATCCGCGAACTGGAAAATTTAATGGAACGGTTGCAGGTGATCGCTCCCGGACCGGAAATCGATCCACAGCTTATCGCGGTTCATCTCGGCAGTGGCATCAGTCATAATACCAGCGGGCAATATGAGAACTTACCGCTGGATGACGCGCTTTATGCCTTCGAAAAGAACCTGATTGTCCACGCTTTGAAAAAATGTGACAATGTCAAAAACCGGGCAGCAAAGTTATTGGGCATTAAAACCAGCACGCTTTATTATAAACTGGAGAAGTTTGATTTGCTGTAGAATATCCAATGTAAAATTATCAACGCCCAATGTCCAGGTGACTCACTTCTACATCGGACATTGAATATTCGGTTTTGGACATTTTAGCGAAGTCTGGTAAATACTTAAAAAATTATGAAAATACGTCAACGCACAAAATTTTTCCTTACGCTATTTCTGCTGCTGCCGCTTTTAGGCGCAGCACAGGAGGTTGGCATCAGTACCTTGAAAATCAATTCCGGTCATTACGAGCTGGAAAGTCCGCGTGGTATTGGTTTGGCTGCGGCATATCCACTCAACAAAAAAATGCGCCTGGCAGTCGAGTATAGCTATTTCAAAAATGAGCGGGTTTATTTTGGCTTTCTAAGCGCTGGCTTCTTTATCGCCGCGCCCCCGACGCCGCAATCCGTAGAAAGTAACACCACATTACACGTCGTGGAAATAGGCGTTATGGTCGACCTCTTTCGCATTTATAATTTTCAGATTAGCGCCAACCCCTCGCTCGGCTGGAGCATACTTGACGCAAATCGTTATGGCCGCAGCAGTGGCGAAACCGCCGATCTCTATGGCACTACCAAACCCGGATTAGGATTCGCCCTGCGGCTGGAAACACCGGATGTGCGTTCGCTGCCGTTCATTTTTTTCCTTTCCGCGAAAGCGAAAGTGCTTCTTTCCTCAAATATATTAATTACTGATGTGGAAGTACCGTTTCATGAAGAAATCGGTTTAACCCAATTGCAGGCCGGGGTCAGTTTTCGTTTCAAATAATGCAGGATGCAGATAAGAAGGTTTCTATGAAATATTTTATGATACTATTTATGTCACTTCTTTGCCTCAGTGCCGCTTCGCTGCAGGCCCAGGGAATTACCGCTGCCGAACGCGCCTATGATGAATTACAGGCAGATATCGCCCGCGAGCAGTCCCGTCTGGACTCCCTCAACGCCTTGCTGGCTACCCAGGCTGCAAAAATTGACGCAACCAAGAAAAGCGCTTCTCCGGATCAAAACACTATCCGGGAGATGATGGCTGCCGGTCTGGAAATTAGCCGCCAGATCGAAAGTGCCCAACGAGCCCAGGCGCAACTAAATGCCCGGGCCGCAAATCAGCGCCATCTGCTCGCGGAGCAATATTCCGCTATTATTGATTCTTTGCGCCAGTTGGAAAATAATGAAAATTACCGGGGAGAGCGGCAGCAGCTACAGCAACAAATAAGTGCTTATACGGAAAAGTATATTCTCTTCTCGCCTGCCTTTCAGGCGCTGTCGTTTGATCCCCGGAAAATCGGTGAGATTCATTTCGAGGAAATAGCGGATTCTCTGGAACGGGAAATAGCCCTTAGCTACCTGCAAAATGCTCTGTCTGATGTCGACTCACACCTGGTGCATATTCGCCGCAACAGCGATGCCATTTCCGCGACGATTCGCCTGGAGGAAAAAACCCGCGAATTCCTGGAAGAAGTTGATGATCCTTCCTTTGGGTTGCTTTCTGGCGCGTCCGAGAATATTTCCGCGGCCGCGAATTTTGAAGCACAGGATGGCCGCACCTCCAGCGGAGATGAAACCGCACTGGATGTTGCTTCTGCGCCGGTAAGCGGTTTTACCAAGCAACTGGAAAGCATCTCACTCTTCATTCGCCAACTGGATATCGACGATCCGGACAACCTGCTTAGGCACTGGCAAAACCGCACTGATGGCTCCCTGACGCTAGAGATGTATTTAAATCTTCTCAAAGACGCCGAGAAGCGCCTGGAAACATACGCGAAAACAATTTCGCGAAAACTGGAAACTGCCGGTCAAAATCGCTAAACTGTTCAATCTTCAACTTTTGGGTTAATTATCTTGATTCGCTCTCAACAATCATCCGTTGCTGTACGGCAATATTTGCGAACACTTTCGTTTGCTTTGCTGATAATGATGTCGGCGGTGTTGAATGGGGGAGAGTTGAGTTACAAGATTAGTGGCGAAGGTGGGGGGGCGCGTACTGCTTTCGATTTGTTTACACCGCAGCGATTTGCCCTGGGCCGTTTTTTTGGACAAATCCGCTACCGGGAAAAGAACCGCAGCTATGATTGGTTATTACAGGGAAATTTTCGACCAGAACTGTATTTATCTACTTCTACCACGGCAATATTAACGCTCAATTTGAAAATGCAATTCCTGAAAAAAGGCCGTCATTTTCACTGGCAGTTCTTCTTCGAAAACAAGCAGCAGTACCTCCGTCTCAGTGAGAACAACTTTGGTATAGACGTTATCCAGATTGGCGGGCAGGGCATCTGGCCGATCCGTCCCGGGAATATTCTTACCCTGACGACCGGCTACCACGCTCGGGATTTCTCCGGCAGCTTCGATAATAAAATAGATGCGCTGAACGCTGTTCTTCAATGGCGAAAATCCATTAAAGGGGCAACGCGCCTCGTCACCGGCTTTTACAGTGAAACATTTGATATCCGCAGTATTACCAATCTCACGCAATTCGGCAGTCGAGATAACAACCAGGGATTTCGCTTTGGCCCGGAAATTGGTCTGATGCATAAACGCAACTACGTTTTCAACGGCATTTACCGCTTTTTACTGCACCGTTCGGACATCACCGACAGCGATGCCCATGAACATCACATCCGCCTGCTTGCCGGGAAATTGATTAGCCGGGACTGGTCACTGTTTTTTTTGCTGGATCATTATATACGGGATTTGTCTCTGGAGAATCAGGAAAATATCAACCTGCTCTACACCCCAATCGATACGGAAAACCGCTTTTACATCAAGCTGGAGCGGGAGCTTGACACACGAAGTACCCTGTTTTTCCGCATCGACTATCTCAACGAAGATTTGGCCCGCCAGGGCGTCAATTACTCCGGCTGGCAGGGCACAGTGGGACTTTCATTCCGCGATTAAATT
>JAUIFT010000184.1 GCA_030430345.1 Calditrichia bacterium
GATTGATCGGTTAACGCTTTTAGCTTGCGATGCAGCTGCATCCGGCTCATACCAATTTCCCGGGAGAATAATTCCACACTGACATCCTCATCGGCCATCCGTTCTTCTACAATTTCAATGGCTTTTTTTAAAAAGCGTTCATCAACCGGTGTAACGGTAATTTCACTTGGCGCGACCTGAATAATTTCCTTGCTGAAACGCTGGCGGAGCAGTTGCCGTTGCTCTATCAAATTCTTTACCCGCGCCAGCAGTTCTTTCGCTACAAATGGTTTGACGAGGTAATCGTCCGCACCCTGCTCTAATCCTTCAATTTTGCTGCCACTGCTGGATTTCGCCGTCAGGAGAATAACCGGCACATGACTGGTGCGGGCATCATTCTTAAGGGCATTGCAGAGCTGGTAGCCGTCCATCCGCGGCATCATCACGTCGCTGATAATCAGGTCCGGCATTGTTGCCAGGGCTTTATCCAGTCCTTCCCGGCCATCTTCCGCCTCGCTAATCTGGTAAAGACCACTGAGATGATTCAGAATGTAGTTGCGCATATCAGCGTTATCTTCGACAATGAGCAGGGTTGGTGCGTCTTTGTCTGCTGTTGGCAGCGGCGTTGCGGACGTTGCGTCTTCGGCAATATCCGGGGCGATTTCGCTGATGTCAGCGGCGGCCATTTCATCCGGGGACATGTAATCGACGATTTCTTCTTCGCTCAAGTGTGCTTTACCCAACGGCAAAGTGACAATAAAAGTGGTGCCCTTACCGATGCTGCTTTCGGCAGAAATATCCCCATGATGCAGATCGAGAAATTCTTTCGCCAGGGCCAGTCCGATGCCGCTGCCGCGTTGCTTTTTCGTGTAGGATTGATCCACTGTATAAAAACGCTCGAAAATTAATGGTAAGCGATCCGCTTCAATGCCCGGACCGCTATCGCTGATGCGCACAATGACCGTACCGGCTGCTTCCCCGGGAATTGTCTGCGCTGAACTTAAATCTACCGCAACGCTAATTTTTCCACCCGCCGGGGTAAACTTAAAGGCGTTAGAGAGAATGTTGACAAACACTTTATCGAGTTTGTCCGGGTCAAAATACATCTCCAAAGTTTGATTTTCAACTTCATCCATATGATAATCCAGGATGATTTCCTTCTGTTTTGCCAGCGATTCGAAGGAGAAAACCTGCCCGCGCAAAAATGCCAGGAAATCGGCGGGACGCGCTTCCAGAATCATTTTACCGTCTTCCAGGCGGGAGAGGTCGAGAAGTTGATTTATTAAATTAAGCAGCCGCCGGCCATTGCGTTGCATCATGCCCAATTCGTGCTGATCATCTTTGCCGGTGAAGCGCTGGCGGAGGTTGTCGATTGGCCCGAGAATGAGGGTCAGTGGCGTGCGGAATTCGTGGGAAATATTAGCAAAGAAGCGTGATTTCAGCTTATCCAGCTCCTTCAGCTGCTCTGCTTGCTCCGCTAACTGATCTTTCTGCGTGCGGATCTGTGCCGTGCGCTTGACAATAATACCCTCCAACTCTTTCGCTTTCTCTTCCAGGTAACGAATGCGATATTTGAAGACACTGCCGATCGCGGCAAAGGTCAGAATGCCGTAGAGCAGATACGCCCACCAGGTGCGATACCAGGGAGGGAGTATGGTAAAAGCGAATACTGCTTCTTCCCCGAGGTGACCATACACATTTTGAGTCCGCACCCGAAAGCGGTAATCTCCCTCGGAAAGGTTGGTGAAATTGACTTTGTTCTCCGGCGTCCAGCCGGACCAATCCTCGGCAAATCCCTCAAGGAAGTGCTGGAATTTATTCGCGGATTCATTCTCATAAAACGGCGCGGCAAATTGAAACGACAGTGCGTTGAGGGAATAAGGGAATTCAAACCCTCTCCCGGGAGGTGACCAATGATTTCCACCAATCAAACTGGAATCGCTGCCAATCCTGACAGCATTTATCAGGGTCGGAAAATCGTTTTCGTAACTGCGTTGAACGTTTGAATCGTAGCGGATAAGCCCATCGGAACCGCCCAGCCAGGTTATACCGTTCGGTGTTGGATAAATCGCATTTATTTGAGAAAACGGGATACGGCGAAAGGGCGTTTCTTCGATGCGAAATCCGCCGGAGTTGTGCCGGCGCGCCCGGAGAATTTCATACCGCTGGGTTACCATCCAGACGTCGCCATTATGATCTTCAACCATCTCAAATACCTGGCGTTTCTTTGCTGCAACATCTTTCCCGAACGTGGTATCGGGAAGGAATTGCTGCCGTGAACGATCAAAATAAAAGATGCCTTTTGGGGAGCTAAACAAAATTTTGCCGGCGATATTGAAAACTCTGATTTCTTCCCCGGCTGGCAGGCCATCTGAAGCGTCGTAAATCTGAATATCCTTTAGTGAATCGAGCGGCGATAAATTATTGGAAAGAGATGCCGCCGGTATGTGAATCGTGCCTTTCAGCTTGCTACCCAGCCAGATATCGCCATTCTCCGCTTCGGCAATTGATACAATGACTGCGTTAATATTCACAAAGCGTTTCTGAAATTTCCAGTCACCATTATGATTCAGTTCTAAAGAAATAAGACCATCACTTAAACCTGCGTATATCTCCTTGCTGTTTTGGCGGGATTGATGCAGCGAATAAGCAATCCCCTCAAAAATCTTTTCCGGGCTATCGTTCCTGAGCAAATAGACGCCGCCAGCGCTGGAGGCGATTAACAAACCATTGGCCGTGGGAAGCTGCGCATAGCACAAGGCCGGTAGCTTTCTCATTCGCTCAAAGCTTATTTTGTCCGTTTGGTTATTTACCGGGGTCGAACGGTAAAATCCCTGGGAAGTGCCAACGTGGAGACGTTCCTGGTATTCCTGCAAAGAGAGCACCAGGCCCTGAAAGCCACTACGCTCGTCATATCTTGATATTTTTAACGGCGATTCAACATGAGATATACCCTTGTCGAGCGCTAGCCAGAAACCACCTTGCCTGTCGGGATAGACGTAATTGATTAAGTCGTCCGGCAGTCCACTGGATTTATTGACATAATAAAGCGGTTTACCAGCCGGATTTGTAACAACGACGCCATCACTTAACGTGGCAAAGACATAATTTCCATCGCTAAGGCGATTGCCGTGATATGCGCTGTTTTTTCGTAAAAAGTGATCAATTTCGCCGGATAATTTTTTTAGTCCTTCATCCGGATGATCGGTATAAAGACCATCTTCACGGGTGGCAATAAGAATTTTTTCCGGGGAATGGGGGAGAACAGCAATAATCCGTTTATCTTCGAAAGTGACCCCGCCGGCTGCAAACTGCAGGGAATCATCAATCATCTCCATCAATCCGACGCGGGTCTGTTTCAGGTAGAGTTTATCGTTTACCGGGAAAGTAACGTGAAAGGAAGTTTGCGGTTGCCACATTTTCATCGCTTGACCATCCCAGCGGAAAAGGCGGTAATATGCTTGGAAATAGATACCCTCAGTGGTTGCGGCGACCGTCCATACATCTTTGAAGGAAGCATCCGCTGCAGCGACCCGGTCGGAAAGCGGAACGTATTTCATCTTTCCATCATCTGCCGCCGAAAGGTAACCGAAAGTATTCACGCCACCGGCGTAAATAGTGCCGTCCGCAGCCAGCGCCAGCGAACGAACGGTTCTATTTGGCACTTCAATTTTTTGCCAGGTATTACCATCATAAGTAAGGATGCCGACAAGGTAGCCAAAGTAATAGACGCCCCGCCGATCGCGAACAATACTCCAGGTTTGCGATTGGGTGAAATTATCATCTCCTTTGAAATCTGCCTGGGTGTAATTTTCAATGTACGGGAAACCGATTTGGGAAGGATTGAATAAAAGGGGGTTGCTCTGGCCGAAGATAGCACTAAGCGGCAAGCTGAAGAACAGCAGGGTTTGCACCATTCGCTTGAGGGTTGGAAAGTGCTTTAACAATGGCGGTCATTCCTTTTGGATATGTGTATTAATAAGCGCTTTTACCGCCTCCCGGGTCCTTTCATCGCAGAATCCTTTATCGCATTGCTGGCGGGAGTAATTATCCAATAGCCGGGCAATATCCTGAACTGTTTGCTCTTTTTCCGGACTGTCATAATCGGGACTTTTATAAGCTTTATCGACAATCTTCGCCGCTTGCAATATCTCGGATTCGTTCAGAACAATATAATCATATTTTTTTAAATATGCACAGGCCGCGTCCATATCGGGCTTTGTTTCAAAAAAACGTTTGCTGTAACACTTCGACAGAGTGATGGCATAATGAGCGCCAAATAATGCACTCAATTTGGGGTTTGAGGTTGCTGCCTGAAGCGCTTCCGCCCCTTTTTCCAAATGCCAGCCTCCAAAGATAATCATTTGAGTAACTTCCGGCTGATTCAGAATCTTTTCGGCTAATTCTTTATGTTCCCGGCTTTGCGGTTGCGCAATGGTGATTTTTGTTTCGCCAGTGATACGCATTTCCCGTCCGCTACTATTATGCCATTGCAAAGTAACGCGAATGCTGTAATTGCCGGGGGTCGGAAAGAGTGCGCCATTTTTGTTGTGCAGCAGCGTATAGGAATGGGAAATACGGTTTTTGTCATTCAGCAGGATTAAACCGGTTTCCGCCCCTTCGAAATAGATGCCTGATTGCAACGACTGCGGTTTTTTATCCCGGCCAAGTTGCTGAACTTCGATATTGATGAAGCCGGTTTTTAAACTGAGACTTGCCGGCACTTCGATAGGATCGGCCCCTTCTGCCAGCTTCAAGTGAACCTTGATCCTAACGGGCACGCCTAATGGGAGATCTTTCAGGGAAATTGACGAACCATCTTTTTGGGAAACCGCAGAAAGATGAGATACCTCCAGTGTCAATGCTTTTAGGCTGTCGTCGCTGTCCGCCGCGGTTGCTTCCAGATCAATATCTGCTTCCTCACGATCGTTGAGAATTGCAGTGTTTTTCTCGAAATCGATATTCCAGCCAATCCCGCCGGGGCGAACCCAAATATCCGGCATGTGTTTTAGGCATATTTCGTCTTTGGGGGCAAAAACCCAGGAAATGTTTTCCGGAAAAGCCGGTGTATCCTGGTCGCTGCGAAAGTTGATCACATTGGTTTGATTCATCAGGCGGGTGTTCGGCGTTGGCTCGTGGCGCAGCCCCATCATGTGTCCTAATTCGTGTAATGCCGTGCGGAAGTAGGCCGGGGGAAGTTCGCTCAATGTTTTTCCGGCAATGGGCGCCGGCCATCCCTGCGCGCTTTCCAGCACTTTTTCGGCACAGATGGCCGCCCCTTCCCGGGCGACTTTGTTGCCATCGAAAGTCGGATCATCAAACATAATGCCGAGATGCCCATTTTCATGGGTAGGGATACATAACAAGTAATACCACCATTCATCCGCACCATTCTCCCGATGACGATTGCGCCAATTAAGCATTTGGGCATGGAGTTCGCCATTATTCCAGGGGGCGCCCGGATTGCCAACCCGGTCGCTCTGATCTTCGACGACATTTACCTCCCAGCCAATGCCGCGGAAAATTTCTCCCCAATCAATCGGGGTAGTTTCCGTTTGGGGCATGTCCATATCCTGTAAGGCATCAATTTCCAGGTTAAAGCGTCGAAAAAAATCCGAAACCCAATGCATGGTAAAGGTGCCGATTTCTTTTTGCTGATCATCGAAGACAGCGCCGGTAAATGCGGGTTGATCAAGATTAAAATTGTTGGCTTGCTTTAAGTGCAAATTAATTTCGATGAATGCCGGGAGGTCATTCGCTCTGGTTGAGAAACTGTGCAGGGGATCGCCATCGCTATCCGTGTGGAAATAGAAATATTGTTGAAATTGCCAGCGGGAATTATTCAGGTTTGTCAGTTTAAAATAACTGTCATAACTACTTACCGGAAATACCGGTACTTTTTGTTGGTTGATTAATTCGCTTAGCGTTGCTTTGGGAATGTCCGGCAGCTCAACAAAGAGGCCATCTTTGTTTTCTATCTTATAGAGATCGCCGCTTGCCGCCAGCATCTCATCCATAATTTCCAGGCGCAAGGTACCATGCAGGTGCAGATGCAAATCCGGCAGGATCATCGTGATGTAATAGCATCCCGATTTAAAAGGAAGATTGGTGGCATCTGCCGGATGATGGGGGAATAATGATAATACCTCCTGATCAGCCATTTTTTCTCCTCAAAAAATGTCGCTTACAAATTCACTCAAAAAAATCCAGACACTGATGGACTGAGCGTTTCGGATTTGCCAATAATCGGCCGGTTTTGGCCCTGCCAGGCATCCAGACTGGATAAATTCT
>JAUIFT010000185.1 GCA_030430345.1 Calditrichia bacterium
ATCCCCTGGGTGTATTTATTGAAAGAGAGCCAGTATTCTTTCGCCTGGGATTGCCAGAAATCGAAGGCTGTTTTATGATTATCTTCCACGGAAATTTCCGGGAAATAGCTGCGGGCATATAGGTATTGCACCATGGCATTGCCAATTTGCTGTTTTTTGAGATCCGCCTTGTTGCGCAAGAGACGTTCATAATTTTCCTGCATATCCCGGTCCAGGAAAGCGACGGCTCGTTTGAGCATTTCGAACACCGTTTGATTAGCGCGAATTTCGGTAACACCGAGGCGGTCGAGATGACCGAGGCCACTGACAATGTGCGTGGTGATATAACGACTGGGATCCATTTCCGGGAACCAGCTCCAGCCGCCTTCATTTTGCTGCATCTGCTGCAATTTGCGCAATGCGCTGCTTTGTTCGTTGGCCATCTTATTTAAATCAAATAGCAGGGCAACGCGCTTCTTCCGTTCACTCTCATCCTGTGCCTGCAGCACCCAGGGGGTTTCTTCCAGTAACAGAGATTTCAGCTCCTGGTTCTTTTCCAGGTTGGAAAGCAGTGCGTCACTGTCGCTTTGTCGCCAGGTATCAAATACCCGTTTGATTTTTGGGTTCTCATTAGCGATATGGCTGGCAATGCTGTTCGCATAATAGCGGCTAAAAATCTGCTCCGCGCATTCGTAGGGATATTCCATCATGTAAGGCAGTGCCTGAATGGCATACCAGGCCGGATTGGAAGTGAATTCCAACGAGACATTTTGATGCCGCAGCGTTTTCGATTGGCCGGATGCCAGCAATTTTTCCATTTTGTAAGTTTTGCGTTCATTTCCCCGAATCGGTAATGGTAAAGACTCGGTGACCAGCATGCGGTTAGTCAACACCGGCAGCATATTTTCTTCACCGTCGGAGAAATCGCCGGCTTTCGCAACGATGCGGTAAGTGACCGCCTGAATACCGGTAGGAATCTTCAGTTGCCAGCGCAAGGGGGCACTCTGTCCGGCATTGGCGCTAAAGGGAACTTCCGCATTGTTGTTGCCCAGTTCCGCATCAAGGGATTGCATACTGAGCGCATCAAATAATTGCAGTGTTGCGTTGCCGTTCAATGCTTCCGTGGTAAGATTGCTGACTTTACCACTAAAAACAATTTCATCTCCTTCCCGGAAAAAACGCGGGGCGTTGGGGACAACCATAAGCTCTTTTTGAGTAACGATGCTCTGTTGGGTCAGCGCAAACTGTAAATCTTTTGTATGGGCAAAACCAAGGAATTTCCAGCGGGTAAGTGCTTCCGGCATGGTAAAAGAGAGCACGACTTCCCCCTCGGCGTTGGTCGCCAGATGCGGGAAGAAAAAGGCTGTTTCATTAAGGTTGCGACGTACCGGTATTTCATCGGTCTCTTCCGGCTGAGTGTTCTCATCGACAGGCGGTGGTACTACGGAGACAGATTGGGTGCTCGCCAGATCAACCTGGCCGGCATCTGCTTCCACTGTGACAGCCATTGCTTCTGGTGCGGCATCGGTCGGCGCATCTGCCATTGAGTAATTTGCGGCGCGATCCCGCATCATAATGCCGCCGGCGCCCTTACGCATCATCCGGCCAAAATTGCCGCTGCGGTACAGCAGGAGTTGATCGTACTGCCGGGTAATGAAATTACCGGTTTGATGCCAGTTTCTGCCGCCGGCGCGAAATGTTTTTGCTGCAAAGGCATTTCCGGTATTAAAACGATTATGGTGAGACCAGGATTCGCTCCGGTAAATATTGAAATACCAGTTATGGCTGCGGAAGGCATCCAGCGATGCATCATACATCCCGGCGAGCATCTCCGCGGCTACTTTCTCGCCCTTCGGCCCGCTGAGGGTAAGGCGCCATTCTTCCGGCTGCCCCGGCTTTAATTTGTCGCGAAACGTTTCGTAGCGGATTTTCAAATCCTTGTTCGTCCAGGGCACGCGAACGGTACGGGAGATTTGCTGCACCCGTCCATATTTCACGAAGAAAAGGGAGAAACCGAGATTGCCGCGGTCCGCTTCCCGGATCGGGAAAGTGAGGCGCTGCTTCTTGTTGCCGGCATTAATCCAGCGGGATTCTGTTTCCTTATCCTGGCGATATACTTCCAGCAGTGCGCGAATATCGCCGGCCGCCGATCCCCAGTTGTAGATCGCTTCTTCGCCCGGTTCGCCATTCAACTTTTCATCCGCATCCCAGAAAAAGGCGTAATCCGGCACTTGTTTCTCTTTCGGATCGTACAGGGTAAAAAATTTCTTCAGGACGATTTCCTTCCCAAACCTGTCGCTGGTTTTCAGTTCAGCAAGATATTTGCCCTGTGACCATTCGGCTGCGCCTTGCAAGGTCATGGTTTTCGCTTCCGCGGTGCTGAAATTATGAGTAAGCAGTGCAGCGCCATTTTCCCAATTGCGGAAGTCATCTTCATCGTTGTAAATATCGTAGGGGAAATCCCGGTAATAATCGTCCTTGTTTAAAATAAATTGATCCGGACGGCTCCAGAGTCGGGAGCGAAATACCCGCCCGGGATTCTGCAGGGGATAAATAGTGACTGTGCCGGCGGCTGCTTCAAACTCGCCATTGAGGTTTTCGGTCGTAATATTGATGTCAGGCACTTTGCTAATGTTGATCGTTTCCGGCAAATTAAGGTGTACGGATAAAGCCACATAGCCGACTTTCACACTGGTCTGCGCACTGCGGGTTTCCCCAGCGAGATCGGTCACATCAAGGTGTACACGATATTCGAACTCCGGCTGACGGCTTTCCGGGATAGTGGAATCCGGTGCGGCCACAAACTCAATGATGACATTTCCCACTGCATCGGTTGTCGCGCTGCCGTTCAGGATTTCCGTTTCACTGTAATTGAATCCACCCCAGCGCCAAAATCCCCACCAGTAAGGGAAGCGCGGTTGACGCACGATGCGATATTGTACGCTGGCATTATCGATATTCGCCCCGCTGTAAGCCTTTGCCGTACCGGTGACGGAAACGGTTTCACCCAGCTTAAAACTGCCGCTCAGTGGTTGGAAGGTTACTTCGAACGTGGGACGTTTGTATTCTTCCACGGAGATGCTGCGGTTACCGTTTTCGTTGCGGATGCTCATGTAGCCGGTAAGGCCGCCCCGTGGTGCGGTAAAACTGCCGGAGAAGGTGCCGTATTCGTTTGTGACCAGATCGAGACTGGAAACCTTCTGATGATTGGCATCGAAGAAGGTAACCGTGGTTTTATGGCCGGTAACGATACTGTTTTTCTTATCATCCGTTTCCAGGGTGATTCCTTTAAAATAGATGGTTTGCCCGGGGCGGTAGATGGAACGATCGGTAAAGAAGAAAGTGCGTTTGCGTGCATTGTCGCGAATGCGCCGGGCATCGCGGGGCGCATTAAAATAATCATCGAGGAAGAGCCGTTCATCATTATGACGGATGTCCAGGCGGTAGCGGCGATGGCTGGTGCGATTCAGCTTACTGAGGTCGCAGTATCCGTTTTTATCGGTTTTGAAAACGCTGCCTTTCACTTCTTTGCTGCGACCGCGATTCCGCTCGGTAACCCAGGTTTGCACCGTTGCCCTGGCAAGCGGCTTGCCACTGGTGCGATCGAAAACATAAATACCGGTCGGGGCATAATTCTTCGATTTGGTCATATAACCGAGGTTGGAAATCCAGGTTGTGCCGGTGGCGACCCCTTCACCAAAAGTAAATGCTTCATTTGGGCTCATCATAATGACGTAATGACCCGCGGGCAGTGCCGGCATCTTAATTTCTACCAGGTGGCGCTGATAATCATCTTCATCAGGTAAATCTACCGACCATTCTGTTGCAGGATCCTGCTGTAAATAGAAATCATGCCATTGCTCGTTATTAAAGCGGTTATTTTCCCGCACTTGCTGTAATTGCTCCGGCGTTAACGGAATAGCCCGCAGATACACCGTGCGTACATTACGATGGGTAACTAATGCGCGAAATGGCTTTTCCGGTAAATTGACCTGCTCCATCTCGATGGATAGCTGCGGGGTAAGAATGCGGGATTGCAGCGCGCGGCAGTTTTTTGCGCCGTCGGAATCGGGAAAGCGCTTCAGGCCGGTAGCGCAAATATCATAGGCTTTTTTGTAGGCCCATTGGTAGGTATCATCTTCTCCGGGAGAAAAGCGCCCGCCCTGGCTAAAATGATAGTTGGCGATCTGGTAAGTCACCCAGGTAGAAATTTCATGGCGGATGCATTCCTTTTCCAGCGCTTCCAGCGCTTTTAAATAGCGTGCATCGCTATCGTTGCCAACCGCGTTATCCCGGGCAAAGGAGAGGCGCTTGAGGTCTGCATCAACCAGTGCATCCGGAGTTTTGTCTTTGAGATGAAAACGCAGTAACTCCTGGAAAACGGTTAAGGCATGGTACTTAAAAGAGAGCGTATCGCGGGTTTCAAATTGATGTTTAACAAAATCTTCCGCCGGTAAAAAAGCGAGGTGGTTTAAACGAAACTCGTAAACCGGCCTGGTGAGGTCCGCTTCATCATGCATAAAAAAATCCAGGGCGCGATGCGCCAGGAGGTCATAGAGGGTGGGGCGGAATTTCCGGGAGCCTTCCGCTGCTTCGGTAATGGCATCGAAACGGCGCATTGCTAATTCCTGCAGTTGCTCGCTATCCTCCAAAGAGGCTTTGTAAAGTTGAATCGTTTTCGCGGCAAACTGTCCGGCGCTCCAGGTGGCGATATCTTCATCATTTACACCGCTGGTTTCCGAACGGTCCAGCAGTTGATAGCGATTATTCTGATAATACTGCCAGTACATGCTGGCAAGCATTGATTGCAGAATCGGCTTTACCGGAAACTTACTTTCCCCGATCTCGGCAATGGTGCGTTCGATGTTCTTCTTTAAACCGTCTTCTTCAAAAGATTCCTGAAGATGCATCTGGTAAACCAGGGCTTTGACAATCTGGCCGGAATTATTTTCCCGTTTCGCCCAGCCATAGATTTTTTTTACGACTTCCAGGGCAGACTTCGGCAATCCCTGCTGTTGAAAAGATGCGACCTGCTCCCATTCCTGTTTGTATTCAGACATCTGTTTCCCTTTTTCTGATTGATGCGAATAAATAATGCCGGACAATGAGAATATTGATATAAATGCTAGTAAGGCCCAAAAGCGCTTCATTGATTTTTTTTCCTTCGATTTCATTGCAATTCTTTCTGTATATATTCTGACCGTCTTTGCAGCTACAAGTCACCCGTTCTATAAAACTGGTTGAAAGTTCAGGGTTCAGAGTTAGCCGCTTTACTCATTATACTACTGCTTCCCCCAATTCTGCCGATTAAACTCTTCCGATTTGCCTCGTTCGATGCTCAAGGTACGCCACTGATCTTCTTGAAAAAAACGAGCAAGATAAACGATCTGCCCAATATGATACGCGTAATGATTCAACTGTCGATTAAGCGCCTGTAACATCGAATGGGCTTCCCCGCGAATGTAGATGGTTTTTTCCAGATCTGCCGGCGTAAGGCTCGTCAACAACTTAAGCACTACCTGCCAACTGCTATCCCAATATTGCATCAAGGCTTCGCGGGAATCATCGTCAATCACAAATTCCTGGTCACGTTTCCGGTCGGGTTTTTCTCCATCAGTGGTGAAAACGTCCGTCCAACGGGAGCGAATATTGCCGGCCAGGTGCTTTACTGTGATTGCAATGCTGTTGCTGCTTTTGTTAGGTTGTAGGAAAAATTGCTCATCATTTACCTGCACAACAGCTTTTTCTGCCATTGTTTTGTATTTACGATACTGGACGTCGATATCGGCAAGATATAACTCTGCAATCGATGATCCCATAAAGCCTCCTGATTTTTTAAAGCTTGCCGAAACAAGCATTAGGTACAATATCTATCTACGAAGCATTGTTAGCGGAATTCTCAATATCGTATATCGGCCGGAGGATCGCCAGAACGATTTTATTTACTGATTATGAATTTCCTGCTTATTGAAGATGATGATATATCATTTAATGAAGGAATTAATTGCTTAATTATGAGATAAATTCTCCAGCCACCTGCAACTAATATTTTAAATTCATTTAAAACCCTACCAACCGGGTAGAGATGATGAAAAAAAATTAATGAGGTGAAATGAACCGGTGCTGGTTCTTCAACTGATCGGAAAATCTCAGTTAAGTCTGTATTTCGGAATGATATAAAAGGAGGTTTCAACGCTGATGTTATCGTAAATTAATAATAAAATTGTCAATACGCCCTGGCATTAACAATTTAAAAATCGCCCAGAGAGATGGGCAGTCGGCAATAT
>JAUIFT010000186.1 GCA_030430345.1 Calditrichia bacterium
ATGAAATAGGGGAATGCCAGGTTGTAAAAAACAAAAAGCTGCATCTTTTTCCGATGCAGCTTTACGATTTTCAAGCGAATTTGATCTCAGCAGATGATTATCCATCCTTCTTGGAATCGCCACCGTCTTTCGAGGTCGAAGCGCTTTTTTTCTTCGTTGCGGGACGGCGGGTCCTGCGCGGACGTTGAGACGGTTTGCTGTCGCCACTATTATTGCCAGCATTTGCATTGTCTGCAGAGGGCTTATTATCCGACGAACTATTCTGCTGCTGGGAACGGGAACGATTACGATTACCACCGGAGCGGCGCGGACGCCGGTTGCGGTTACCGCTGCGGGGGCGCCGCCGGTCACCCTCCGGTTTCAGATCGTCATTCTCACCGGGTTGAACAGTGCGTTTCGGCGGTGGCGGGAGTTCCAGCCACTCCTCTTCGGGGAATGTGCTTGGTAGTTCCCGGCCAAGATATTCGATAATCGCCGGTAATTGGAAAGACCCTTCTTCGCAGGCGAAGCTGATCGAGGTGCCGCTTTCGCCGGCACGGCCGGTGCGGCCAATGCGGTGAACATAATCTTCCGGATCATTCGGCAAGGTGTAATTGATGACATGATCCATCGACTCGATATGGATCCCGCGACCGGCAACATCCGTGGCAACGAGCACCTGAAACTTGCCGGCCTTGAAATCTTCCAGCGTGCGAAATCGTTTCTTCTGTGGTACATCCCCGGAAAGCATTTTGCTGCTGATGTTGTAGCGTCTCAGTTTTTCCGTCAAACGGCGGGTTTCATCACGGCGATTACAGAAGATAAGCACCCGCGTGAGTTTTTTCCGGGTGATAATATTATAAAGTAAAGCGAATTTTTCATCAGTCGTAACAATATAAACTACCTGATCGACACTGTCCGCCGCAACATGTTCCGGCTCGATGACTACTCGTACCGCATCGCGGGTCCAGTTATTGGAAAGCCGCTCCACATCGCCGGTCATCGTCGCACTGAAGAATAAGGTCTGGCGCTTATCTTTCGGAGGCGTCTTGTAAACAATCTTTTTCACGTCGGGGATAAATCCCATATCAAGCATGCGGTCTGCTTCGTCGATAACGAGAATCTCCACCTTGCGAAAATCGATCATTTTCCGTCCGGCAAAATCGAGCAGACGGCCGGGAGTAGCAACCACGACATCGACCGGTCTTTCAGTCAATTTTTTCTGCTGTTTCCGGAAATCCATGCCACCGTAAATCGTTTGCACCTTTAAGCCGGTGTATTTGCCCAGTCCCTGGGCATCTTTATAGATTTGCTGAACCAGTTCCCGGGTAGGGGCAAGAATCAGTGCACGCGGCACTCCCGGCTTTGGTTTGTCTTTGGGGCGATTTCGCATCAGCCGGGCAAAAATAGTAATTAAAAACGCGGCGGTTTTCCCGGTACCGGTTTGTGCCTGGCCAGTCGCATCCTGCCCGGAAAGCGTGCTGCCCAAAACTTCTGCCTGTATCGGCGTACAATACTTAAAGTCCAGGTCGGCAATGGCATGCATAATACCATTTGGTAAATTCAGATCATGAAAGCGTTTCTTGCCCTCTTCCGGTGCTACCTCAAACTGGGAAACATCCCAACGTTTCTTCGCTGGCCTTTTTGCACCCTGTTGATCCTGTCTTTCCGGCCGGCGCTTCCGCGGGCGATTGGATTTCTGAGCATCTCTCTGGCTGCGGGGTTTTGCCGTTGGCTTTTCCGCTGTTTCATCTTTCCCAAGGGCATTCTTTACAAACTGGATAAACTTTTGAATCAAAATAATTCTCCTTCGCTGTATGCAGGCGTTAAGATACCGGCATACCGTTTTCTACCGGGGACGTCGGCGTTAAAAGCATCGTTCCCTGCTTCGCACAAACAGCAGCTAAAACCAGCACTTCCGATTTTACGCCGGCGATCTGTTTCGCCGGAAAATTCATGACGGCGACAATCTGCTTACCAACCAGCATTTCTGGCGTATAGTTTTCCATTAACTGTGCTGAACTGGTTTTTATCCCAAGGGGACCAAAATCGATGGTTAACTTGTAGGCGGGTTTCTTTGCCCGGGCATTGGGGGTTGCGGAGATAATGGTTCCGGTAGAAATATTTACTTTTTGAAAATGTTCTATATCGATGGTTTCTGATACCTTCAAAACTGTTGCCTGTATCTTGTTTTACACACTCAATCATCGCCAGGTGCTGCTACTTCATCCACATATCCGGGGTGCCGCTCTACTTTTCGCCAGGCTATGGTGATTCAGCAAAATAAGGTAAGGATGGGGAAAACACAAGCGTCCTTTTTATCCGCTTCGCCCGGATGCAGCTCCGGAAAGTCTTATTTTATAGCATTTTCGGGGAGCAAATCGTGACGAAAACGGCTTTTTGAAAAGGAATGATGAATATTTATTCTGATTTTCGTCTTTTTTATGTCGGGATTATTCCATTTCTTAAACAGGTTAAGTGTCATTTTATAATATCTACGTTTGTGGCATTTCGTTTCAGCGCCTGGCGTTTAGGGCAGGAAATTGGCAAGAACTAACTATTTATTCATTCGCTTACAATGAGGTAATAATGGAAAATTGTCGAATCAAATTACGCATGCTAATCCCCTGTATGCTCACCGGATGGTTGATGCTTATCGGGTGCGGTGAGGATACCCCGGTGGCGGACCTGGTGCTTTTGGATGGGAAAATTGTGACTATGGATGATAAGAATCCCGAAGCGGAAGCGCTGGCAATTAAAGATGGAAAAATCATCGCGGTGGGCGATAGCGCGGAGATGCAGGCTTTTATCGGCGATCAGACCGAGCAGATTTCACTCGGCGGCCAACTGGCTGTGCCCGGCTTTACGGACGGACATGCGCATGCAATGGGCCTGGGCTATGCGAAAATGAATCTGGATTTAACCCAGGTGACCAGTTGGGATGCGCTGGTTGCAATGGTAGAAGAAGCAGCGGAAAAAGCGGCACCCGGCGATTGGATTCTGGGGCGCGGCTGGCATCATGAAAAGCTCGGGCAACCGGCTGGCCCAACCACCCAGGGATATCCCTCGCATCATGCGTTAAGCGCAGTATCCCCGGAAAATCCGGTGATGCTGGATCACGCCAGCGGTCATTCCATTTGCGTTAATGCAAAAGCGATGGAATTAGGCGGTGTTACCCGGGAGACGGCCGACCCGCCCGGCGGTGAAATTATTCGCGATAAAAATGGCGACGCGATCGGAATTTTTCTGGAAAACGCGGAAAAATTTATTGCTGATGCCAAGAAAGCCGCAGATGCCCGGCGCTCTCCGGAGCAGATTAAGGCAGAAAAAATCCGGGCAATTCAACTGGCTGAAGAAGAGTGCCTGGCAAAGGGCATCACCAGCTTTCATGATGCCGGCTCATCATTTGAAACCATCGATCTGTTTAATGAACTTGCCGCAGAAAATCAATTAAGGGTGCGTTTTTGGATCATGATCATCGATTCGTTGCACCTGATGCGGGAGAAGAGTAAAGATTACCGGGTGATCGGCGCCGGCAACCGGCATCTGACGGTGCGGGCGATCAAGCAATATGTCGATGGCGCATTGGGCTCCCATGGGGCCTGGTTGCTGGCGCCTTACAGCGATCAACCGCAGACGGCTGGTCTAAACACGACCTCTCTGGAAGATTTGAGCGCTGTGGCAGAAATTGCCCTGGAGAACGATCTCCAGCTTTGTACTCATGCCATTGGGGACCGGGGCAATCGGGAGATGCTCAATATTTATCAGCAGGCATTTGCCGATGCGGAGGGGAAAAAAGACCTGCGCTGGCGAATTGAACATGCCCAGCATCTCGACCCGGCGGATATCAGCCGCTTTAAAGAATCTGGTATTATTGCTTCCATGCAAGGAGTGCACTGTACCTCTGATGGCCCCTGGGTGCCGAAACGGATTGGGGAAACCCGGTCGGAAGCCGGTGCTTACGTCTGGCGAAAACTGATTGAGAGTGGCGCAACCATCGTTAACGGCACCGATGCCCCGGTGGAAGATGTTGATCCCTTAGAGAACTTTTATTCGACGGTTACCCGCCGGATGTCCAATGGCGAACAGTTCTATCCAGGACAGATAATGAGCCGGGAAGAAGCATTGCGTTCAACAACCCTGAACGCTGCCTACGCCGCTTTTCAGGAAAATGAAAAGGGATCGCTCGCGGTGGGAAAGCTGGCGGATATTACTGTCCTCTCTAAAGATATCATGACGATACCGGAGGAGGAAATCCTCAATACGGAAGTTGTTTACACGATTGTTGATGGGGAAATTCGCTATCAGAAAATGTAGGACACTTTTCAAATCGATTGTATAAAAAAACGCCGCTCAATAAAATCTTTGAGCGGCGTTTTCAATATATAAGTAGTCTCAAGTTTAGTCGTCAATCATACGGCGATGATTGCTAGGGCAGACCCCGTAAGTGCAATCGTAAAAACCTTCGTCCCAAACTTCATCGAGCCAATAATGCCCACGGCAATATATTTTATCGCAATCCGGGCAATAAGCGTCAATACCCTGTTCCACGTTCATCCTTATCATCAAATCGTGTAACTCGGCAATTCGTTCTTCCTTTAACATATTGAAAAATTTTTTCGCATATTTCAGCTTAAAATCGCCGGTATGGGTTAAGCCTTTATAGATAAGCCGTTTTTCCCGGGCATGATGTGGTGTGCCGATTTTGAGAACGTAAGAGATAGTTCCGCAAATACTACAGAGTAACTGGTACTCCGTCGGTCCAATTTTAAATACTGTATTACCAGGAGGCGCCATTTTTTTATCAGAGAGTAACTCTTCAATACCTGCCTGAAGAGCGAGCGGTTTCCAGCATTCTTCAAAAGCTGCGATGAGAGCGACTTCCAATTCCCGCGCCTTTTTATCGCTACTGGTGCGTAATTCACTAATTACC
Organism: Calditrichia bacterium; assembly: GCA_030430345.1. The sequence goes on from JAUIFT010000186.1 coordinate 4,913, forward strand.
TGCTTATAGCGGCTTTGGGCGGAAGAGAGCGTCAAATGGACGGAGTTATAATAACCGGCCTGTTGTTCACGAATATTTTGCTTACGAAGATCCCAGGCCGTAATCAATTGATAATAAATGTCCTGAACATCGCCAATCCACATATTGCGTTGGGGCTCATCCATGTTTGTTTGCCAGTTCCAGAAATTAATGATCTGATCCCGGACAGCCTTTAGCTTATCTATGGATTCCTGAACGTACCAGTTTTCTTCGTTTGTAATTCGCCGCATGCTCTAATGCCGTTTGTTAAACATTCGATGAATTTATGGATCAATAACTGATTATTTGAGCAAAATTGTTGTGCGTCAAGCGTATAAGTTAAATATTTTTTTTTCAAACTTCAACCTTTTTGCAAAGGTAATTTGCCGCGTTTTTCGGTACTTGCCGGGACGATCCTGGTAACGAAAATGATTCATCCTAAAAATGGAATGAACGAAATAAGCATTGCTCCTGTTGAAATCGGAAGCGATATTATTCGTAAAAAACAGGAGAGATATGCGTTATCTCAAATGGCTATTTTACGGCTGTTTCTTAAGCACGTTAATGTTTGCGCAACAATCAGAATGGGAGCGGCAGCGCCAACAGGAACGGGAAGCCTGGGAACGCCAGCGAGCGCAGGAGCGCCGGGCCTGGCAAACACAGGCTGCTGCTGAACGGGAGCGCTGGCAGGACATGGTTGACAGAGAATCGGCTGCCTGGCAGGCCCATGTTGCCGCCGTAAAAAAGCGCTGGCGGGAAATACGTTTCTCCAATGTTAAGAACTGGGTGGGCTACGACGAAAGCCTTAACCGCCGTTTCTCAGTTGATTTTGAGAACGGTAATCTGCAATTAGAAGTGCTTGGCCAGCAAAACAGTCCGCCGGATGAGCTGCAAAAGAACGCCCGGGAAATGCTTGATGAGTTATTGCGGGAAACAACCGCCGGTAGTGACCGTCCCATTCTCGAAGATCAGTTAGACCTCGATCCGGGCAGTGCGGATATTCCGGCAGCAATGGTGGAAAGAGATCGTTATACAGCACCGGACGGGAATGTTTATGAGAAAATGACTATCAATATTCCCTTCAGGCAAAACCACCTGCGCACACGGGCCGCTAACGTTTTGCCGCTGGTAAAAAAATATGCTGCCAAGTACAGTATCGATCCCAAATTGATAATGGCAATTATTCACACCGAATCGGCCTATAACCCGAAAGCGATCTCCACATTTCGCCGGAGCAGGGGGCGTGTCGGCCATGCTTATGGGTTGATGCAATTAGTGCCTTATTCCGGTGGTAAGGAGGCATATCAGTATATCGGCGGGCGTGGTGAACCAACAC